>NZ_PDKG01000011.1 GCF_004116725.1 Arcobacter sp. CECT 8986
ATGAGATGGTAAGAATGGTAGATACAATGATATTTACAAATGAGCATGGAGAAGTTTGTCCAGCAGGATGGAACAAAGGTGACGAAGGTATGAAAGCTGACAAAGATGGTGTTGCTGATTATCTTGCTAAAAATGAGAATAAATTATAATAAATAACTACCTTTGATAATGAGAAGATACCAAAAAATGGTATCTTCTTCATTTTATTGACTTTTTTTTAAATAAACACTACAATTACAAAACTTAAATTTTAAACTAAAAAACTTCAAAAACTACATACTTTATGTATATCGAAATAAAAGGTTAAATAAACTTATGGAAGAGTCTAAAACTCAATCTAAAACAAAAAGTCCCAAATGTAACGGGAATTCTAGTAGAAAAACTAGAACTCATATCCCAGTTGAAGGGCATACGATAGAAAAACTAAGAGAATATCCTCTCGAAGATTTATTAAAAATCGCTAAAGAACTTAAAGTAGAAAATCCTCAAGAACTTAAAAGACAAGATTTAATGTTTTCAATTTTAAAAAATCAAATTGATGCAGGTGGATTTGTATTATTTACTGGTATTTTAGAGATAAAAGAGGGTGGATTTGGTTTTTTAAGAGCAATTGATGGTAATTTTTCAGATACTTCTAGTGATTCTTATGTATCTGCTACTCAAATTAGAAAGTTTGCATTAAGAACAGGTGATATAGTTACTGGACAAGTAAGACCACCAAACAAAGAGAGTGAAAAATATTATGCTTTATTAAAAATTGAAGCAATAAACTACTTACCTGTAAATGAATCTAAAAACAGACCTCTATTTGATAACTTAACTCCTTTATATTCTACTGATAGATTTAAATTTGAATATAACTCAAATAAAATGACAGGAAGAATACTTGACTTATTTGCACCTATGGGTAAAGGTCAAAGGGGATTAATCGTTGCCCCTCCAAAAACTGGTAAAACAGAACTATTAAAAGAGTTAGCATACGGTATTACAAGAAATCATCCAGAAACACACCTAATGGTTCTTCTAATTGATGAAAGACCAGAAGAGGTAACTGATATGCAAAGATGTGTAAAAGGAGAAGTTTATTCTTCTACTTTTGATTTACCTGCACATAATCATGTTAGAGTTGCTGAAATTGTTATTGAAAAAGCAAAAAGACTTGTAGAGATGAAAAAAGATGTTGTAATTTTACTTGATTCTATTACAAGATTAGCAAGAGCATACAATACTGTAACACCAAGTTCTGGAAAAGTACTTTCTGGTGGGGTTGATGCAAATGCACTACATAAACCAAAAAGATTCTTTGGTGCTGCTAGAAATATTGAAGAGGGTGGTTCTTTAACTATTATCTCAACTGCACTTATTGAAACTG
The DNA here is from genome assembly GCF_004116725.1 of Arcobacter sp. CECT 8986. Classification (NCBI taxonomy): domain Bacteria; kingdom Pseudomonadati; phylum Campylobacterota; class Epsilonproteobacteria; order Campylobacterales; family Arcobacteraceae; genus Arcobacter; species Arcobacter sp. CECT 8986. The sequence continues at coordinate 1,373 of NZ_PDKG01000011.1, forward strand.
GTTCAAAAATGGATGAAGTAATTTTTGAAGAGTTTAAAGGTACAGGTAACTCAGAAGTTGTATTAAGTAGAAATGCAGCAAATAGAAGAGTTTATCCAGCACTTGATATTATTAAATCAGGAACAAGAAAAGAAGAGTTACTTCTTACTCCAGAAGTTCTTCAAAAAACATGGATTTTAAGAAATGCAATTTCATCAATGGATGAAGTGGAAGCTTTAAAATTCTTATACTCAAAAATGCAAAAAACTAAAGATAACGAAGAATTCTTTAACTCAATGAATGAATAGGCAAAATTCTGTAAAAACAGAATTTTGTCATCTCAAATAATCTATACATACTTGATATTAAAAAATTATATAATTGTGAGAGTTAAATAAAAAGAGGTAAAAATACCTCTTTTCTATGTAGATACAAAGTTACTTTTCTTTTACAAAAAGACCAACTACCCAGCTAAAACCTGCAAATGCTAGTAGCCCTGAAACTATAAAAATTAGTATCTCTGTGATAAACATAATGTCCCCTTTCCTTATTTTATAAATGAATGCTCATTCATAAACATAATAATGAATTTTAGGGCATTTTAAATTAGAAGAAAATTAAATAATAAAAAAATTGCCAATTTATATGCATAAACTACAAATAAAAAAGTATAAAAATTATGATTTTAAAAATTTGTTTTAATATGAATACTTTTAACAAAGTAGTTATCAATTTTTTGTTATAATCGGCAAAATTGAAATAAGGTAAAAGTTGAAAATAGGTGTATTTGATTCTGGCCTCGGTGGATTAACTGTTGTAAAAGCAATTAGTGAACATTTTAAGGGTGCAGATATTTTTTATATAGCTGATACAGCATATGCTCCATATGGAGATAAGACGCAAGAAGAGATAAGGAATAGGTGCATTCAAATCACTGAATTTTTGATTTATTCTTTTAATATAGAAGCGTTAATTGTTGCTTGCAATACAGCAACTTCTGCTGCAATTAAATATTTAAGAGATGTATATAAAGATTTAATTGTAATAGGAACAGAACCAGGAATCAAACCAGCACTTAATTTAACAAAAACATCAAAAGTTGCAGTTTTGGCAACGAAAGCTACACTAAAAGGTGAAAAGTATCAACAGTTAGTTGAGAACTTATCTAAAGGTAAAGATATTACTTTATATGAACAAGCTTGCGTTGGTTTAGTTGAACAAATAGAAAATGGTGAAATTAATTCACCAAAAACTTATGAGATGTTAAAGCAGTGGCTTTTACCAATGAAAGAAAAAAATGTAGATACAATTGTTTTGGGTTGTACTCATTATCCTTTAGTTAGTGATGTAATAAGAGATATTATGGGGAATGAAATAAATTTAATCGAAACTGGAAATGCTATTGCAAATAGATTAATTTATTTGACTTCTTTAAAAGGGCATAATGAAGAGAATCCTTTAAATATATCAATTGGATATACAGGGAAAATTAATAGAACTATGATAAATAAAATTTTTAAAGATTATAACAATAAGATTGAAGTAAGGAATTGTAAGATATGAGTGAAGTACTAACAGATAAAAAAGTTTTAGCATTAAAATATAGACCAAAAAGATTTGAGGATTTAGTAGGGCAAAGTACAATTTCTCAAACATTATCGTTAGCATTAGATTCAAATAGATTATCACATGCATATCTTTTTAGTGGATTAAGAGGAAGTGGAAAAACAAGTACAGCTAGAATTATGGCTAAAGCACTTTTATGTTCAAATGGTCCTACATCAAAACCTTGTGAAGTTTGTGAAAATTGTCAAAGTGCAAATGCAAATAGACACTTAGATATTATAGAAATGGATGCTGCTAGTAATAGGGGAATTGATGATATTAAAGATTTAATAGAGCACACTAAATATAAACCAAGTAGTGCAAGATTTAAAGTATTTATTATTGATGAAGTTCATATGCTTACAACTCAAGCTTTTAATGCTTTATTAAAGACATTAGAAGAGCCACCAAGTTTTGTAAAATTTATTTTGGCTACTACTGACCCTTTAAAATTACCTGCAACAATATTAAGTAGAACTCAGCATTTTAGATTTAATAAAATATCAAACTCTGATGTTGTTCATCATTTAGCACATATTTTAATAGAAGAAGATGTTGAGTATGAAACTGAAGCACTTGAAATTTTAGCAAGAAGTGGACAAGGTAGTTTAAGAGATACATTAACACTACTTGACCAAGCAATTATTTATTCAAAAGGTAAAGTAAATACTATTGCAGTTGTTGAGATGTTAGGTTTAATAGAACCAAAAGTAATGGATGAGATTTTTGATATTGTTTTAAATAAAAAAGATATTACTACATTAATAAAAAAACTTGAAAATTATGAAGTATCACAAGTTTGTGATGAAATGACAATCTATTTAAAACAAAAAATGTTAGATAAAGATGCAAAATTTGATTTACTTTTATTTGATAGATTTTTTAGAATATTAGGAGATGCAAAACATCTTTTAGCTTTAAATTCTGATTCAAGCTTTGTTTTAATTTTAAGTTTATTAAAAATGCAAGAAGCAACTAATTTAAAATCAATTCAAGATATTATAAATCAAGTAGAGCAAGTAGAAGTTCAACCAGCTGTAAAAGAGGCTATTTCCTCTCAGAAAGTTTTAGAAGATGCAAAAGAAGATACAAATCATTTATATAGTGAAGTAAAACAAGAAGAGATAAAACCAGCTGAAATTTCAAAAGAAGAGATAAAACAAAAAGTTGAAGAGAATTTAGAAACAATAAAACCTCAAGTACAAGTACAAGAAGAAGTTTCAGATTCAAATCCTTTTGAAACTCCATTTGATATGGAACCAGAAACAAAAATTGAAGAACCAAATGTTGCAGATATAGTAATGAGTAGTGAAAATAATACTTTAGATTTAAATGTAATTGATGCTGTTGAATTTACTACACCATTTGATGAAAATTTTGAAGATACAAATTTTGAACCAAATGAGCAATATGAACAACCTGCTACTTCAAATAGTGTAGTTGAAGAACCTATTGTTCAAGAAACACAAAAAACTAATGAGATAGAACAACAAAATAGTACAATCGAAAATGAAGATAGTGATGATGCACTAAATGATGCTTTATCTTCTCATTTAGAGCAAGAAAAAGACCCAGCTTTTGAACTTTATGAAAAAGTTATAAATAGAGTATATGATAGAGATGTTAGATTGGGTGAGTGTTTTGAAGATAATTTTGTATTTAAAAGTTATGAAGATAAAAAACTTCAAATTATCTCTTATGCTCAAGGTGATGAGAGAAAATTTTTGTTTAAACACTTTGGAATATTAAAGACATTTATATATGATGTATTTGGAAGTGAAACTGAATTAGATTTTATAAAAGATGATTCGTCATCAACTCAAAAAAAAAAATCTAAAGTAGAAGAAAAACCTCAAATAAATGAAGAAGCAAATCCTGTTTCTTCACAAACTCAACAACAAGTAGTTGAACCACAAGCAATAGAAGATGACTTACAAGGTGGTTCTGGTTGTGTTGCTACTATGCATAATAGTGAAAAACCTACACCTTCTCAGCAAGAATTAGAAATAAATGATATCTTAAACTCAAAGATGCTTAATAAAGCAAAAGAGCTTTTTGATATAAAAAAAATAACAGTAAAGACAAAGACTTAATTCCAGTTTTTAGGCATTTAAGTCTTGTTTGAATATAATGTTCGATAAATTTAAATAAGGAGAATTAGTTATGTCTTTAACAACAAAGACACTACTTATAAGTTCACTTCTTTTTAGTAGTATATATGCAAATAGTATAGATGATAAAGTAATAAGTTTTGAAAAGAAAAGATTTTCAAGTAATAAAAGAGTTGAGATAAAAGATTTATCAATCAGCATGAAAAAAGAACTACCTGTTAAAGGATGGTACGGGTTTGTTATTGATGTAAATGCACAAATTGCAAATAAAAATCTAAATGCAAAAGATACTCTTTTCTCAAATGGAGAAGTTATTGCTCCTGAGTTAGTAGATATGAAAACAGGAAAATCATTTAAAGAAATGATGACTCCTGAACTAACAAGTATTTACTATAGTAAAAAAAGATTAATTGCAGGAAAAGATAATGCAAAAGATAAACTTGTAGTATTTTCTGATCCATTGTGTCCATTTTGTATAGAGTTTATGCCAAATGTAATTGAATATGTAAAAAAACATGATGATATAGCTTTATATTATTATCATTTCCCTCTTTTACAAATTCATCCAGCATCAAAAATAATAGTAAAAGCAATGCTTGTTGCTAAACAAAAAGGTGTAAAAGATATTGAGTTGAAAGTTTATAAAGCTAACTTTACAAAATATATGACTCCTGAAGAAAAAGATGCAAGTAAAATTTTAAAAACATTTAATAAACTTATAAATACAGATATAAAACTTAGTGAGTTAAATAATAAAACAATTGATGAAGAAGTTTTTACAGATATAAATATGGGTGAAAATGTAATGGTTGAAGGAACTCCAACTATATTTGTAAATGGAAAACAAGATAAAACAAAATTAGAATATGAAATGTTAGGAAAATAGTAAATGGAAAAACTAGTAATTGCAACAAGAAGAAGTAAATTAGCATTATGGCAAAGTGAATATATCAAAGATAGACTATTAGAGTTATATCCAAATATGACTATTGAGTTAAATGAAATATCAACAAGAGCAGATAAAATATTAGATGTTCCATTGGCAAAAATTGGTGGAAAAGGTCTATTTACAAAAGAGTTAGAAATAGCACTACTAAATAAAGAAGCTGATATTGCAGTACATAGTTTAAAAGATGTTCCAGTTGTATTTGAAGATGGTTTTAAACTAGCAGCTGTTACAAAAAGATTTGACCCAAGAGATGCATTTTTAAGTGAAAAATATTCAAGTATAGATGAACTTCCACAAGGTGCAGTTGTAGGAACAACAAGTCTTAGAAGAAGAATGGAATTAAAAATGTTAAGACCTGATATAAATCTAAAAGATTTAAGAGGTAATATAAATACAAGAATTGCTAAGTTAAAAGCAGGTGAATATGATGCAATTATTTTAGCAGCAACTGGTGTACAAAAATTGAAAATTGAAGGTGAAGTTAAACATTTTGCTCCAATCTCAACTGATAAAATGACTCCATCAATGGGACAAGCAATTTTAGGAATTGAGACTTTAGATAATCCAGAATTAATTGAACTTTTATCAGCATTACATGATAAAGATGCACATATTGAAGCTACAATTGAAAGAGACTTTGTAAGAGTATTAGAAGGTGGTTGTCAAGTTCCAATCGGTGTAAAAGCTACAATTAGTGAAGATAAACAAACTGTAAAAGTTGATGCAATAGTTGGAATGCCAGATGCAAGTGAACATATTGAAGATAGTGTAACTGTTGAAATAGGTAAATTTGAAACAGTTGGTAAAGAAATGGCACAAAAATTCATAGCAAAAGGTGCAAAAGAGTTATTAGCAAAAGCAGAAAAGGTAGCTTTCCAATAAATTGTGTATAATTAATGTACATCTTAAAGTAGGAGAGCCTTATGAGAATTCATGCAAATGATGCACTATTTTGTTTAGTGGATGTACAAGAAAGACTATTTCCACATATAAAAGATTATGAGAAGTTAGAAAAAAATCTTCTAACATTGGTAAAAGGTTTACAGTTACATGAAATGCCTTTTATCATAAATGAACAGTATAAAAAAGGAATAGGTGAGACAATACCAAGTTTAAATGAACTAGTTGAGTCTTATCCTCATTTTGAAAAAACTACTTTTTCTTGTTGTAAAAATGAACCAACATTTGAAGCAATAAAAGAGCTAAAAAGAAAGTTTGTTATAGTTGCAGGTATTGAAACACATGTTTGTGTATTGCAAACTTGTATTGATTTATTAGAAGCTGGATTACAACCTGTATTGGTTACTGATTGTGTTGGTTCTAGAAAAGAACATGATACAGAAGTTGCTATAAGTAGATTAGTTCAAGCTGGAGTAATTCCTACAACTTACGAATCACTTTTATTTGAACTTACAGTAAATGCAAAACATCCTGCATTTAAAGAGATTTCAAAGTTAGTAAAATAGAGTATTCTATTTTACTAATTTTAAGATTTTATTCTTAATAAAAATCTACCATATTTAAATAACCATAATATAAATAGCAATATCCAAAGAGTAAAACCTAAATGTAAAAATAGAGTATAAATATCATTATTTAATATAAACTCTATTGATGTAATAATTCTTGCAAAAATAACTACTTGAGTTAATAAGAAAAGAAATTTTGTATATCTATCAGCAGTAATTACTTGTGCTGGAACAGCATGCCCTAAACATACCCTTGAACCAAAGCCAATAAGAAGTGTAGTTGCAAAACCTAAAGCAAAGATATGAAAAGATAGTTTAAAACTATATGTAACAAATATAGACTCTAAAAACAAAGATATATAAGCAATCTCAAACCAAATTAAACCAACTGATAAAATAGATAAAATTGCAGGAACTTTTTTTACTATATTTAATTTATAAATAATAAATCCAAAAAATAAAGAACTAATAAATGAGATAATAGCAGTCAAATATGCTAATTGAAATTGTAATGATATACCTGTTAAAATAAGTAATAAAATTGATATTTGTTTTGTATATTTAGGCAATTTATTTATTGGAGTTTTTGTAAAAGTAAAAAAGAATGCAGGAATCATTTTAAGTGCAATAATAAATATAATGCAAAGTAAATATGAAAAGAATATAAGCATAGATAAATTTGTAGAAAAAATAGCTTCTATTATTAGTAAAGTTGCACCAAGTATTAATATATAATTTATAAATAAACTATCTTCTTTATTTATAGCTTTACCAGCTTTTATTGTCTCAAAAAATATTTTGATAAAATAAAATATTGTAAAACTAACAATAATTTTTCCAATGATTACATTTATAAATAAAGCTGTCAAAATTCCTACTTGATAAACTATCCACGCATATAAATATTTGTTTTTATTTATAACATTTGATGAGGTATATTTAGGTATTACAGTTATTAAAAAGCCTAAAAAAGCATTTGTAAAAACACCAAAATTTAATCCAAATCCATGAACTAAACTAAAGTTTATATCTAAATTTGCAATAAAACTACTAAAAGATATAGCCATAATAAAAATTGCAAAAAATATTGATGAAGAGAAAAATATTTGATGTGGTTGAGAAGTAAATCTTTTCCACCAAGTTTTTTCAATTATTGGTTGATTTGGGAGTGTTGAAAATTGCATATGTCATCCTAACTTTTTTGCGAAGTATGACATAAACAAAAATTTGTATCATTGATTGAGGTCAATAAAAGTAGTGAATAATCTCACTACTTTTATTTAAATTGTTATTTCATTGTATCAGCAGGAACGTGTACAAAACCATCCATAATTACTCTTGCACTTCTACTCATACTTGCTTTTTCTACTTTGTATTTACCATCTTGTTGGCTTAATATTGCACCAACTTTTAAAGTTCCAGATGGATGTCCAAAAGTTACATTGTCTTTTTCTCCTCCACCTGCTGCAATATTTACTAAAGTTCCAGGAACACAAGCTGCAACACCAATTGCAACTGAAGCTGTACCCATCATCGCATGATGAAGTTGTCCCATAGATAAAGCTCTAACATTTAAATCAATATCAGATGTAGTAATTTGTTTACCACTTGATGCTGTATAGTCTTGAGATTTAGAAACATAGGCAATTTTTGGAGTATGTGCTCTTGTTTGTGCTTCTTTTATATCAGAAATTAATCCCATTTTTATAGCACCATAAGCTCTAATTGTTTCAAATTTAGTTAAAGCTTCTTCATCTGAATTGATATCAGGTTGTAGTTCTGTTCCTTTGTATCCTAACTCATCTGCATTTAAAAAGATAGTAGGAATTCCAGCTGTTATCATAGTCGCTTTAAAAGTACCAATACCTGGAACTTCTAAATCATCAACTAAATTACCAGTTGGAAAAAGTTCTTCACTTGGATCAACTGGCTCTACAAACTCTAGCTTGATTTCAGCTGCAGGAAAAGCAACACCATCAATTTTATAATCACCAATTTCTTGAACTATTCCATTTTTAATAGGAACATAGCAAAGAATTGTTTTTTTGATATTTGCTTGCCAAATTTTAACACAACAAATACCATCTTGTGGAACATTATCTACCAAACCACTTTTAATTGCAAATGGCCCAACTGCACTTGATAAATTACCACAGTTTCCTGACCAATCCATAAATGGTTTGTCTATTGATACTTGACCAAAATAGTAATCAACATCATGACCTTCTACTTCACTTTTTCCTACTAGAACAGTTTTTGAAGTACTTGAAGTTGCTCCACCCATCCCATCAATTTGTTTTTTGTATGGGTCTGGGCTTCCAACAACTCTTAATAAAAGTTTGTCTTTTGCTTCTTGATTATTTCTTGCTTCAAGTGGTAAATCATCAATATTAAAAAATGTCCCTTTACTTGTACCACCACGCATATACGTAGCTCTTACAGTAATTTGTGGTTCATAACTCATAATTATTCCTCTATTTACTTGCGATTACATCTTTAGCAAATTTTTGTAAAATACCACCTGCTTTATATACTTCAACTTCAGCACTTGTATCAAGTCTACAAGTTACAGGAATTTCTACTTTTACACCATTTGCTTTAGTCATTACAACTGTTAAATCACATCTAGGAGTGATTTCTCCAACAATTTCGAAAGTTTCTGTTCCTTCTATATTGTAAGTATGTCTTGTATCACCATCTTTAAATTGTAATGGTAAAACACCCATTCCAACTAAGTTTGTTCTATGGATTCTTTCAATTGATTCTGCAATAACAACTTCAACACCCGCAAGTCTTACACCTTTTGCTGCCCAGTCTCTTGAACTTCCTTGTCCATAGTTTGTACCAGCAATAATAATAAGACCTTGTTTTCTGTTTCTATAAGTCTCTATTGCTTCCCACATTCTAGATTCAGTGCCATCTGGCATAATCTTAGTTAAGCTTCCTTGTTTTACATTTCCAGCTTCATCTTTAACCATTTCATTGAATAGTTTTGGATTTGCTAATGTTGCTCTTGAAGCTGTATTATGGTCACCTCTATGTGTCGCATAAGAGTTCAAATCTTCAATTGGTAATCCCATTTTAATACAATATTCACCTGATGCACTATCTGGTAAAATTGCATTTGAAGGAGATAAGTGGTCTGTTGTAATATTATCTGGGAATACACCTAAAGGTCTTAAATCTTTAAGAGCTGGCATACTCATAAACTCATCTTCCCAATATGGTGGTTTTTGAATATATGTTGATTTTGAATTCCATTTATAAAATGGCTCAACTTTAATATCTTCTAATGGATTTCTTGCAAACATTGGGTCATAAACTTCTGTAAACATTTCTGGTTTTACAGATGATTCAATAACTGCATCAATCTCTTCATCACTTGGCCATAAATCTTTTAACTTGATGTCATTACCATCTTTATCTTTACCTAAAGTACCATTTTCAATATCAAATCTTATACTTCCAGCAAGAGCATATGCAATTACTAATGGAGGTGAAGCTAAAAATGCCTCTTTTACATATGGATGAATTCTTCCATCAAAGTTTCTATTTCCTGATAATACAGCTGTTGTATAAATATCATTGTCAACTGCTTCTTTTTGAATAGCTGGGTCAAGTGCTCCACTCATACCATTACAAGTAGTACAAGCAAATCCAACAATACCAAATCCAAGTTTTTCAAGTTCAGGTAATAATCCTGCTTCTTTTAAATATGTTTGTGCAACTTTTGAACCAGGTGCAAGTGAAGATTTAACCCAAGGTTTTCTACTTAATCCTAACTCATTAGCTTTTTTAGCTAATAATCCAGCTGCCACAACATTTCTAGGATTTGAAGTATTTGTACATGAAGTAATTGCTGCAATTAAAATTGCACCATCTGGCATTTTGTCACCTTCTTGAACAAAATCTTTTATAATCCCTTCTTGTTTTAAAGTTGAAGTAGGTACTAATTTATGTGGTTTAGATGGACCTGCTAAACTTCTTGATACAGAACTTAAATCAAAAGTTAAAGTTTTTGCATATGTTGCATTTTCAAAAGCATCTGCCCATAGACCATTTGCTTTAGCATATTTTTCAACTAATTCAACTTGTTTTGGTTCTCTACCTGTTAATTTTAAATAATCAATTGTTTGCTCATCAATTGCAAACATAGCAGCACTTGCACCATATTCTGGAGTCATATTAGAAATAGTTGCTCTATCTCCTAAGTTTAGGTATTTTACACCTTCACCAAAGAACTCTAAATATGCAGAAATTACACCTTGTTCTCTTAAAAATGAAGTTAAAGAAAGTGCAATATCAGTTGCAGTTATACCAGCAGCTCTTTTTCCAACAACTTCAACACCAATAATTTCAGGTACTCTCATAAATGATGGATTTCCAAGCATAACATTTTCAGCTTCTAATCCACCAACACCAACTGCAATTACACCAAGTGCATCAACATGAGGAGTATGTGAGTCTGTTCCTACTAATGTATCTGGACTTGCAATACCATCATTATTATGAACAACAGGAGACATTTTCTCTAAGTTGATTTGGTGCATAATTCCATTTCCTGGAGGAATAACATCTACATTATTAAATGCTTCTTTTGTCCAGTTTATGAAGTGAAATCTATCTGCATTTCTTCTATCTTCAATATCTCTATTTTTTTGAAATGCTTCTGGGTCATATCCACCACATTCAACTGCTAGTGAGTGGTCAACAATAAGTTGAGTTGGAACAACTGGATTTACTTTATCAGGATTTCCACCTTTTGCAGCAACTGCTTCTCTAAGTCCTGCAAGGTCAACAAAAGCTGTTAAACCTAAAATATCATGACAGATAACTCTACTTGGATACCAAGGGAAATCTTTGTCTGTTCTTTTTTCTATTAATTGAATTAAAGAATCTTTTAAATCTTCGCTTGGACATTTTCTAATTAAGTTTTCTGCTAAAATTCTTGAAGTATAGTTTAATTTTTCAAAAGAACCCTCTTGTATATCTTCAACAGCACTTTTTACATCATAATATTTTACATCTAAATTATCTAATTGTTTAAGATATTTTTCATTATTCATACTAATATATCCTATTTTAAAGTTAAAAGGATTGCCTATATGAAATAGACAATCCTATTGTGTATTTTGCTAAACTTAGCACTATATTTTTTAGTGAATAAACTTCACTATTTTGATAATTTTATCTCTCTTCTAAAGGAACAAATTTTAAGTTTTCAGGCCCTGTATAATTTGCAGAAGGTCTAATAATTTTACCATCTTCTCTTTGTTCAATTACGTGTGCTCCCCATCCTGTAACTCTTGAGATAACAAATATAGGAGTAAACATATCTGTTGGAATTCCCATTTGGTTATAAGATACTGCTGAGAACCAGTCAAGATTTGGGAACATTTTTTTCTCATTCCACATAACTTCTTCTAATCTTGCTGCTACATCAAACATTAACATATCATTATTTTCTTCTGATAATCTTCTTGCAACTTCTTTAATTACTACGTTTCTTGGGTCACTTGTAGTATAAACTGGGTGTCCAAATCCAATAATAATCTCTTTTCTTGCCATTCTTTCCTTGATATCTTTTTCTGCTTCATCAGCACTTGAATATCTTTCTTGAATTCTAAATGCAACTTCATTAGCTCCACCATGTTTTGGACCTCTTAATGCTCCAATAGAACCAGTAATACATGAGAACATATCAGAGTTTGTACCAGCAATTACTCTTGAAGTAAATGTTGATGCATTAAACTCATGCTCAGCATATAAAATTAGTGAAGTATGCATAGCTTTTACCCAAGATTCTCTTGGTTTTTCACCATGTAATAGATGTAAGAAATGTCCACCGATTGTATCATCATCAGTTACTACATCAATTCTTTTTCCATTAAATGCATAGTGATACCAGTAAGTTAACATAGAACCAAAACAAGCCATTAATTTATCAACTATATTTTGTGCTTCTTCTTTTGGATGTGCTTCATCTTCAGACATAATAGCACCAAGAACTGAACAACCAGTTCTCATAACATCCATTGGGTGAGCAGTTTTTGGTAATTGCTCTAAAGCAACTTTAACACCTTCTGGTAAATCTCTCATCCCTTTTAATTTTTCTTTATATGCTTTTAATTCTTCTTTATTAGGTAGTTTTTCATGTACTATTAAATGTGCAATCTCTTCGAACTCAGATTTATCAGCAAATTCTAAAATATCATACCCTCTATAGTGTAAGTCATTTCCTGATTTTCCTACTGTACAAATTGCAGTATTTCCTGCAGCGTGACCTGATAATGCAACTGATTTTTTTGGTTTAAATCCTGTTGTAGTACTCATTTTTTCTCCTTAATCTAGTGTAATTAATTGATATTGTTCTTATTTGCTTCTAGCAAAAAGTTCGTCCATTTTTTGTTCATACTCGTGGTAACCTAACATATCATAAAGCTCCATTCTTGTTTGCATAGTATCAAGAACTCCCTCTTGTGTTCCTTTTTCTCTTAATTCTTGATAAACATTTAACGCAGCTTTGTTCATTGCTCTAAATGCTGATAATGGATAAAGAACCATATCTATTCCAACACTACCTAGTTCTTCAACTGTAAACATTGGAGTTGCACCAAATTCAGTAATATTTGCTAATACTGGTACATTGATTGCATTTGTAAATTCTTGGTACTCTTTTAAAGTGTGAATTGCTTCAGCAAAAATTGCATCTGCTCCAGCTTCAACATAAGCTTTTGCTCTTGAAATTGCAGCTTCTTGACCTTCACTTGCGTGTGCATCAGTTCTTGCAATGATATAAAAATCTGGGTCTAAATCTTTTTTCGCATCCACAGCAGCTCTAATTCTATCACACATTTCTTCTGTTGATACTAGCTCTTTATTTGGTCTGTGTCCACATCTTTTTGCAGCAACTTGGTCTTCTAAGTGTAAACCAGCAGCTCCAGCTCTAATAAACTCTTTTACAGTTCTAGCAACATTAAATGCATGTCCCCAACCTGTATCAGCATCAACTATTAATGGAGTATCACAAATTGAAGTAATTCTTCTAATATCTATACATACATCTTCAATCATTGTCATACCTAAGTCTGGTAAACCATAAGATGCATTTGCAACTCCACCACCAGAAATATAAATAGCTTTAAATCCTACTTTTGTAGCTTGTAATGCTTGGTAAGCATTTATTGTTCCTACAATTTGTAGTGGTGATTCTTCTTTTAAAGCTTCTCTAAATTTTTTTCCTGCGCTCATAATCGTCCCTTCCTTTTGTTTTTCTACAATCATTATACATCAAGCTAAAACTCATGGATTGTATAATTATTGAAAATAAAAACTCAATTTTTTTGCAAAGTATATAAAAATGTACAAGATTTGTTTTTATGTTTAAAAATAGTACAATAAATGATAAATTTTGTTTAAGGGAAGTTAAATGTCATTTAAAACAGGAATAGAAAAAATCATAGAAATATATAAAAGATCTCATTTAAGTATATCAAAATTTTCATCATTAATACAAAAAGATAGAAGAACGGTAACTTCGTGGGTTGATGGGCTAACTGATGTAGAACCAAATGATGAAGTAAAGAAAAGAATATGTAGTTTATTTAGATATCCTGATTATATTTGGGAGTCTGGATGTACTGATGACGAGTTCTTAAAGTCAATTACTCAAATACCTCAAAAAGAAGTAAGAATAATAGATGAAGACTATCAAGGTAGATTAAAATACATAATGGATGTGGAAAAAAATAGAAGATTTGTAATACAAGCGCAGTTTCCAGGACCTATGTATAGAGATACAGCAGTTCAAAGAGTTTTTAGAAATAGAACTGATAAAAATATTGAAGAGTTAAAACAAAAAAGAATAGACCAAATGCTTAGATATGATTATGATACAACAGAGTGGTACTCAATAAAATCAATTCTTAGCTTTTGTTATGCAAAAATTGGTAACTTTTTTACACGTGAAGAAAAAATTAAAATATTAGAGCTTATTTATGAACTATTTAATAACAACTATAATAAGAAGCTTTTTTTATTTGATTCTTTTTCAAGAAAAATATATGGAATGGAAACAACATATATCTCAATAAATGTAAAACAAAAAATACTTTTCTTTAAATCACCAATCGAATCTGTATTTATCGAAATAAGAAATAGAAACTTAGTAGAAAGAATGCATAGATATTACTCTTCTCCTATTGAGGCACCAAGTCATGTTAACTTTTTGGAATCTGTAAAAATTATTAAGATTTTACAAGACGCACTAAAATATAATAATACTTTGGCGCAAGCTTATGAGACAATAAATAGAATGACTGATTATGGTGAACTTTTTTATCATAACTTATCAGTTGATTTACAAAAAGAGGTAACTCCTCCAAAACCAGGACAAAGAAGAAACTAACATGGAAGCAATATATTTACACCAATTTATAATACTTGCTGGTGCAATGTTTTTAGCTTTATTATCTCCTGGGCCTGATTTTGCGATGATAGTTAAACAAAGTATCACATATGGAAAAAGAAGTTCTATTTTTACAAGTATTGGAATAGGACTTATCATCTCTAAGTCGATAATACTGTTTAATATTATTAAGTATATTGGTGCAGTTTATTTAATATATCTAGGAATACAAAGTTTAAAATCAAAAGGAATAAAACTTGATGATAAAGATAAATCAACTAATAAAGAGATTAGTGATTTGAAGTCGTTTACTTCTGGATTTTTATGTAATGCCCTAAATCCTAAAGCAACACTATTTTTCTTATCAATGTTTACAGTTGTGATAGATATACATACTCCACTTTATATTCAAGGATTTTATGGGTTGTTTTGTATATTTGCTACTATTGTTTGGTTTACTTTTTTATCTTTGGTTTTGAGTCAAAACAAAGTAAGAGGATTTTTTAGTAAATTTGGTGTTTGGTTTGATAGAACAGTTGGTGCTATTTTAATCGCTCTTGGATTAAAAGTAGCGTTTAGTAAATAATGATAGAAGACTGTACTTAATTGAGAAGTGTTTATTATAAATGTAAAAAAGTTGTATGTGTAAGTATATAAAATCTAAAAATATATAGGTTATAATTTTAACGCATCAAAAAGAATATAGAAATACCTAAAATGAGCATTGTATTTTACCCATAATTCATTGTCAAATTCAAAACTTTTTATAGGTGTTGATTTCCTCATTATAAAGTCATTAATAGAATAATTGAAGATAAAAATAAAACAAAACTTTTATAGCCTTTTCATAAAATGGTAGCGTATTAAATAAATTGTACTACCAATTTAAGTGGAAAAACATTAAGTATAAAATACCTTTTAAGAAGTATGGGTCTAAATGATTTAACATTTAAAATAAACTTATGCTATTATTTTTAGTAATATATAAATAATTTTGACATGGAGTTTATTCTGAAATATCTAATTTTTCTAGTTTGCATGATTTTTTTTGTCTTTGTTCCAACAGATGTTGAAACAGAAAAAATAACACCTTGGCTATTGGGTATAAATTTTACAGTTGCTTTTTTCTCAATAAATTTTACATTATTTGGATATCAACTTTCAAAATATAAATTAATTTACCATGGTATTTCAAAAAGACAATGGTTTAATATTTTATTACTTTTATTTTTACCATTTTTACCTCTAATTAGTTTTTTAATAATTCCTTTACATTTTGGAAATATTACATTATGGCTTCTGCCAATCTTATTTTTTCTTTGTATTGAAAATGTATCTTTGACAATAAAATATTTATCTCCTGAAAAATTTATAGAAGATTCTTTAAGTGATAGTGTAATATCTAATTATTTACATTCTTTATCTCTTGAAATAAAAAAAGAAATTAATGAAAATGAGAAATATTTAAATGATAGAGAAAAATATCAGTTTCCAACTCATGCATATGATTTTGAACCAAGTACATTAGGATTAAATCCAAATGATATTTGGGATTCTATTTCTGTAGTAGTAAATTTATCTATAGAAAATAACGACTATCCTATATTTAGACAATCAATATCTGCAATTTTAAAGTTGATAATAAATTTTTATTCTTTTAAAAATGAAGGTAATTATAAGATAGAGAGAGGAATAAAATATATAGCTAGGTATAGATTGAAAGCAATAATTATAAATATAATTGAAAAAGATAAAAGTGGTATTTACTTACAATCTCTTTCTAGTGAATTATGTGATTTTTTAATGAAAGAAGAGCTTTTAGATAATCCATGCAGTGATATGACTCGATCAGTAGTTTCAGATTTAGTATGGATTTCAGATAAGATGATAGAATCAAATAATTTAATTGAACCAATTAAAGCATTAAATTTTATTCATCGTTTAGTTGAAGTTAATATTTATAAATTAGAGAAAGAAGAAAATGACGATACCTCTAAGGTTTTAGATAAGTATAATATTGCTACTTATGCTCATAGTATTAAACATCTTGGGATGACAGCACTTAATAATGGAAATTCTCATTTTGCATATAGATGTATGGAAACATTATCTTATTTGGGTTGTAGTGCAGCAAGATTAAAATCTCAGCAAACAATAATTGCAGTTTTAGAATCAATTGTTAATTTGGGAAGATTAGCAAGAAAATTGAGAATAGGTTGTTTTTGGTCTAGATGTTTAATACCAGCAGAAAGTCATGCAGAAGAATTTATTGGACATATTGTAACTTGGTTAGTAAAAGATATTGATTCAAAAGGTAATTTTTATCTGAAACCTTATATAGAACAATCTTATTCAAGACTTCGAGGTTTTAAATGTAGTGTAACTTTTAAAAATACAGATTGTTATGCAATATGGATAGAAGAATTAAAAAAAGATGGTAAAAAGATCCCTCATATAGAATCTGAATCAGGAATGCATGGTTATTGTGGAAAATGTGATTATTCAGATTTCTCAAATATGAAAGAATACGTACTTCATGGTATAGGATCAAACGAAGATGTTATACATATGAAAGGTGCACCTATTCTTATAGATTAAAAGTAATATATAATTTAAACTTACATATTGTTTAAAGTATTATTTATAAGTTTTCTAAGAACAAAAGTTAATTACAACTAATTTTATATATGTTAAAATACAAAATTTAAAAAAAAGAAGGAATATCATTGAAACAATACTTAGATTTATTACAACATATATTAGATAACGGAAATCTGAAAGAGGATAGAACAGGTACAGGAACAACTTCTGTTTTTGGTTATCAAATGAGATTTGATTTAAGTGAAGGTTTTCCTTTAGTTACAACAAAAAAGACTCATTTAAAAGCAATAATTTCTGAATTACTATGGTTTATAGAAGGAAGTACTGACGAAAGAAGACTTGCTGAAATTCACTTTGGTGATAAAAGAGAAAACCTAATTGGTAAAAAAACAGTGTGGACTGCAAATGCAGATGCACAAGGAAAAGACTTAGGTTATACAAATACAGATACTATAAAAGAGTTAGGGCCTGTGTATGGTGCACAATGGAGAAGCTGGGAAGGTGCAAACTCAAAAAAAGTTGACCAATTAGCTGAACTAATAGAACAAATAAAAACAAATCCAGATAGTAGAAGATTGATACTAAATGCATGGAATGCAGCAGAGATTGATAATATGGCTCTTCCTCCTTGTCATACATTTTTTCAATTTTATGTAGTAAATGGAAAGTTATCTTGTCAACTATATCAAAGAAGTGCAGATGTATTTTTGGGAGTTCCTTTTAATATCGCTTCATATGCTCTTTTAACAATGATGATAGCACAAGTTTGTGAGTTAGAAGTAGGGGATTTTGTACATACTTTTGGTGATGCACATATTTACTCTAATCATATGGAACAAGTTAAGTTACAACTTACAAGAACGCCTTATGCAAAACCAACAATGAAAATAAATCCAAATGTAAAAAACATAGATGATTTTAAAATGGAAGATTTTGAACTTTGTGATTATAAATGTCATGAAGCAATAAAAGGAGTGATGGCAGTATAATGAAAATTTCAATGATTGTAGCATACGGAAAAAACTGGGAAATTGGTCTAGACAACCAAATGTTATGGCATATATCAGAAGATTTTAAAAACTTCAAAAAAATTACTTCAGGTCATCATATTTTGATGGGTAGAAAGACATTTGAAAGTATTGGTAAACCTCTTCCAAATAGAACATCAATAGTATTAAGTAAAAATGGTTTTGAATATGAAGGTGTACACACTTTTTGCGATGTAAAAGAGGCTTTTGATTTTGCAAGAGAAAATGCAGAAGAAGAGCTTTTTATTATTGGTGGTGCAAATATATATAAAACACTATTTCTTTACGTTGATAAAATGTATTTAAGTGAGGTTGATTTTGAAGGTGAAGCAGATGCTTATCTTAATGAGATTGATTTCACTTATTGGGACCTAATCGAGCAAAAAGATTATGAAGCAATAATCGAAGATGATAAAGTAAAAAGTCCAGCTTGGAAATTTAAAGTTTATGAAAAAAGAGATTAATTCTCTTTTTTCTTTAAATAATCAATAATATCTTTTGATTCACTATTTTTAATAGCTTGTTCTAGCGCTACTTTTACACTAGCTTTATATTTTATAAGAAGATTTACAATAGCATCTTCTTCCTCTTTTATCTCTATTTCTTCAGGTAAAAATCCAACTGTTCTATTTGCAGAAAAATCCATATTTTTTATATAGTATAAAAGTGCAGAATCTATGTTTTTATTGTAGTTTATATCAACTCCATATTCACTAAATAGTTTTAGATATTGTTCAAACTCATTTATAGTAAATGAAGTATCTAATAAAAAGTGAATTACAGTTTTTCCCTCTTTTGAAATAGTATGAATATCTGCACCAAGCTCAAGGAGAGTTTTGATTAAGTTTATCTGTTTTAGTGAAATTGCATTTGTAAGAATATGATTGTCTTCTTTATCAATCACATTTATATTTGCACCTTTTTCTACAAGAAGTTTTACTATTTTGATAGTTTTAAATTCATAAGTTTGGTATGTAGTTAATACTGAACTTAAAAGAGGTGTTGTTCCAAACTCATCAAGGGCATCAATATCATATTTTGTAAACTTTAATATTGAAGGAATTATTTCAATATTACCTATTTCACAAGCTTTATGAAGTAAAGTTCTACCATCTTCTAGTCTTGATTCTTCTATATTATTATTTATTAACTTCTCAAATATAGAGATAGCTTCATTTATATTATTTCTATATAGAGTAAAATATAAAGCATTTGCATTGTAATTGTCTACTTCATTGATAATCAAATCTTCTTCATCTAAAAGTTTATTTATAAAGTGTATTGAGCCTTGTGCAACTGCATACATTAAAGGAGTTATAAAATCAGTATCTTTTTTATTTACATCAACTTTTAGTTGTAATAGATGGTCAAATAGTTCTCTTTTATTATCTAATATTGTTGTAACAAGAGCACTTTTTCTATTATCTGGGATATTATCTAAATCAGCCCCATATTTATGAAGAAGTATAAGAGTTCTACTTTTTATGCTCTCTACACTAAATGGACTGTCATAACCACTATTGCCTTGAACACAATAGTTTACAGCCGTTGTATTGTCTTTGTTTTTTGCATTTACTTTTGCACCTTGTTCTAATAAAAATTGAGTACAAATATATGTTCCATAGAAGCTTGATGCCATTAGTGCTGTTAAGTTATTTGATAACTCTTCTATATTTGCTCCATATTCTATTAGAACTTTTAGTGTATTTAATCTTTCAATGGCTTTTACATCTCTATTTGTACAAAGTGTTGTATATAGTGCATTTACATTTAGTCTGCTACCAGTAACATTTATATTTGCACCTTTATCAAGGAGCCATTTTACTGTTTGTGCTTTACATACCCAACAAGCTGTTAAAAGTAGTGTTGTTCCATCAATATCTTTATCTTCTATATCAATACCAACTTTTTTATCAAAGTATTCCAAATATGAGATAATCACATCATCTGTTATACTTGTTGAACGGTCTATAATATTATGAATAACACTATTTTGAAGAACTTCTGTTCTCATTTTAGGATTTGCTCCATAGTCTATTAACATATCAAGTATTTTTTCGTTGGCTTTATCTTTATTTACTAAAAGTTCAAAAATTGTTGAGGAGTCAATTTTCTCATTTTCATATACTTCTTGTATATTTGGGTTTGCATTATTTTGTAGTAAAAATTCTAAAATCTCTATATATTTATCTTTTTTATTATACTTCTCATCTTGTATTCTTTTTATGCACATAAGAAGTATTGTTGAGGTATATGGTTCATCTTTCCCTAACGTATATTTTCTATTTATGTTTGGGTCTTTTTTTATTAGCTCTTTTATAGTACTTAACTCAAATCGACTCTCAACTAAATCTAATAAAATTTCTTTGATATTACAATGGGCTTTCATATTAGAAAAAGAGTTAAGAAGCAGTTTTATCAAACTCTCTTTTTTATACTCTATTGCTATTCCTAAAGCTTGAGCACTATCTTTTTTTGATTTTATTTCATAAAAATCTTTATATTCATACTCTTCATTTAAAGCAATTACTCTTTGTTGAACTACTGCTTTTCTTAAATATTTTATGGCATAGTACACATAGTCACTATCTTTATCTAAAGGTAGGTTTGCATTTAGTAAAAACTCTATGCAATTGTCATTTATCTCACATAAAAAGATACTAAACATATCAAGAGTTATTGGCTCATCATCTTCATCAATAAAATAAGTTGATTTTGTATTTAAATCAAGGTCATTTTTAATACATAGTTTTAGTATTTCGATTACTTTGTTTTCGTTGTTTTTTATTGTTTCTTCTTCGACAATATAGTTTGCAAGACTTTTTTTATATTTTGATACAAAATTGACATTTGCATTATGTTGAATAAATAAAGAAAGTACATCAATATTACCACTTTTTATTGCATAGTAAAATGCACTTTGTTCGCATATCTCTATTTTTGCACCAAGCTTTAAAAGTAAATCTATTAAATCAGTAGAAGTTGTCTCTTTTATAAGTTTTGAGTAGTTTAATAAAGCAGTTGTATCTAGTTTTTTATCTATTTCATTTACATTTGCTTCTTTTTTTACAGCTATTGATATTAGCTCTTTTTTCTGCTTGATATTTAGTTTTGGATTTTCTACAATATTTAATATAACAAGGGAATTTTTTAGGGTTTCACAAGAGTTAAAATAGTTATAAATCTCTTCATAAGTAAGAATAGAACAATAATCAATAAAGTTTAAATCTTTTGATTTTATGTAGTTTATAATATCATCTAAATCACCCTTTTCAAATAAAGAGTTTACTTCTGCTTTTATATTTGAAAAATCAGCTCCTAAAAGAATCAACTCTTTTGCAACCATTGTTTGTTTTAGTTCGATAACTAACTTTAGAATAGTTTTTTCACCATCTTTTGTATTTTGATTTAGTGTGATATTTGTCTGTTTTTTTAAATCTTTTATTATCTCTATTTTTTTCAAATTATCCAAAGGTGATAGAATAATATCTTCTAAAATATTTTTTTTATTGTTGAAAATATGGATATTTTGTGTATCTACTTTTATTAAGTATTGAATAGTTTCAAAGTCACTATTAACTTCCAACGCTTTTTGCAATGCAGTTTTATCTTCATACTCTTCTAATTGGGCTTTATTTTTTAGAAGTATTTGTAAAAAATTTAAACTTACTTTTTTTTCAATTGCATAGTGAATTAAAGGTATTTCATCTATTAGTCTTGGAAGTATCATCTTTTGGTTAATAAAATCTTCTAATATTTTGTAGTTATTTGTATCTATTAAAAGTTTTGTTACATTATCTGAAGCTTTTTGTTTTGCTGTATCAACTTTTGCTCCTATTGAAAAAAGATATTTTACTATCTCTTCTTTATTGTAAACAACAGCATAATGTAAAGCATAGTTAGAAGTTGCTTCTTTTTCATTTACATTTTGTGATGTAATCTCTTTTTTTAACTCTTCAATATTATTGTCTTTAATTAGCTCTTCAATTTTAGAGTTTTTTTTCTTTTTTGAAAAGAAAAACTCAGAACTTGAACTCTCTTGTTGTTGCTCTTTTTTACTATTATTTAAAATTTTATCTAGAAATGACATTAGAAAGATTCCATAAAAGATTTTAAATATGAATCTTCTTCATATTTTGTAGCAATTGATTTCGCATCTTCTATATTTGCACCACTTGAGATTAGCTTTGTAAAAAAGTATTCGAAGAAATCATTGTTATTATCATAAATTCCTTCAAAATAGTTTTGTATTAGTAAAGAAATAGCCACATCACCATTTGAATCTTTTTGGTTAATGTCTATACTATTTTCAAGACTAACTAAATACTCAAATACTAAATCACAATGAGTGATAACACAAAGATGAAGTAGTGTTCTTTCTTGATTATCTAAAGTATTAATATCTGCCCCTAAAGAGATTAGAGTTTTTATAGATTCGACTCTTTGCTCTTGAGGTATGTTAAGATTAGATTGTAAAGACCAAGAAATAGCAGATAAACCAAAATTGTCTTTAGTATTGATATCATCAACAAAATTAAGAAGATACTCAAAAAGATTGAAGTGGCAAAAATATGAAGCAAAAATAAGAGGATTCATGCCATTTTCAAGATTTTTAAAAGGTACACCGTTTTCTTTAAGATAATCAATCAAATCAATAATGTTAGAATCGTTGCCTCTTTTTATAGCTTTGAAAATAAGATTTTCACCATTGTTGTCCTCAACAAGAAGATTGATATCTTCACTTTGAAGTAAAGTATTAGCAAAAAATAAATCACTAAACTCAATAGCAACCATGATAGGAGTAATACCATTTTTGTCAGGTTTGTTTATGTCAACTTCAAGTTGTAAAAGAGTGTTGAAAATAGTTTTTAAATTAAAACCAATAGAGTTGTTTAAAATAGTAGAACCTTCAAGAGGAACATTGTCTAAGTCACAACCATAATCTTTAAGAACTGCTAAGATTTTTGATTTGTTCTCTTCTATATTTTCTCTATCATCATAGCTATAAAAATGCTCAGTTTTTAAATAATCTTCTGTAATAAGAACATTTGTTGCATTACTATTTGCTTTATTTTTACTATTAGCCTTTGCACCATTTTCTAAAAGAGTAACTAAAGCTTCAAAGCAACCATATTTTGCAGCACTCATTACAGCAGTTAGTTGTTCAGAATCAAACTGTTCAAAATCAACTCCTGCATCAATTAGTACTTTTACAGTCTGGGCTCTTTTAGTTTTATCAACAAAATAGTAGTTTGAAATTGCTTTATGAATGGCAGGAGAATTGTCTTCTCCTCCAATTATATGAATATCACTTCCTAAATCTATTAGATATTGTAAACATTTTGGAAGACAATTTGAAGTGGCAAATAAAAATAGATTATAACCCTTTCTATCTTGTTGTACTAAATTTAAACCGCCACATTTTTTATGGAAATATTTTAGTGCTTCAAGTTTATGTTCATCATCTAAATCTCGTGTATACATTATACTTTGAATTTGCGTTTGATTTAGATTTGATATTTGTATATTGGGTTTTACATTACCTTTATCAATTAGAAGGTCAAAGAGTTTTATAGAAATATCATTATCAAGACTTGCACAAATTAGTGCTCCTTCTTCGTCTAAATAGTAGTCTGGAATATTATATTTTTTAAGAGGAATATTTGCATCTGCACCATTATCAATCATAAAATCTATTAATTCATAAGCATCATCTACATATTTTTCTTCTACTGTATATCTTAGTACTCTAATTAGTGATGTTTCACTAATAGTAATACCAAATTTATCTTCACTTTTATACTCTCTATTAAGATTTGTATCTTTTAAAATTAGTTTTTTTATAAAACTATTTGAAAAGTTTTTATTATAAGCAAGTGAGATTAGAGAGATATTTTCATGGTAACCTCTCATTTGTGGATATGTATCAATTAAATACTCGGCAAGTTCTTTTCTTTGCCAATCTATTGCCATTTCTAAAAATTGAGCACTATATCTATACTCTTTTTTCTTGAATTTTTTTACAAAGTATGCATCATATTCAAAATAAGGGTCTTTTTCTATAACCAGTTTACAAAGCTCATCATTAAGTTCATGTTTGAAAATAAAGCTAGTAATTCTTCCTAATTCTAATTCTTCATAAGTTTTAAGAAGATACTCAATAAAAGGATGAGATTTTTTATCAGCTATTAAAATATCTATAATTGAAGATTTTGGATAATCATCTTCAGGAAGTCCAATTACTTTTTGATTTATATCTAAACCTAATTTCACTAATAGATTTATCATCTCTATTTGTTTTTCTAAGGTATCTAAATATGTATCATCAATAAAGCCATTTATTGCACCATGTCCATAACAATCTAACTCATTTATATCTATATTTTGTTTTTCTACTAGATATCTTATTAAGTGAGTTTCATTTCCATTTATACAAAAAACAAGAGGTTGCTTTTTGTTTAGATTGAATATTGCTCCTTTTTCAAATAGAAATTCTACTGTTTCAATATTTTTACCAAAAATAAAATTCTCACATATATATTGTAATACATTTTGTCCTTGGGCATCATCATTTATTTCATTTATATCACAACCTTTTTGTAAAGCAAGGTCAAAAAGTTCAATTTTACATTTATTATTAAACAGATTATTTTTTGCAATACATAAAAGAATTTGCATATCTTTTGTAGTTGTTAAAGAATCAAGAAAATATTTTAAATCTTCATAAGATAAAAATGGAAGAAAATATTTATAATCCTCTTTTGGTTGGTTATTAAGTAAGGCATTTGAAATTGCTCTCATATTATCTTTTTCAAATGTCTCACCATACTCATTTGCTATATGTTTTATTCTTGCTCCATAGAATAAGAATAGAAATAGAAGTGTATAGTCTTCTTTTTTGTAAGCCTTTACAATTAAAGGTTCTGTATTTAAAATATCTTCATTTAAATTAAGATTTTTTTCTTCTAAAAGATAAGCAAAGATTGCTCCTCTTACTGTGTCTTCTATCTCATTGTTATCAAGAATTTGATGAGATATTGGAAGTTTTGACATACTATTTTCTAAAATATCATTATCTATTAAAACTTTAAATAGTTTGAAATCATATTGCATTTTTAAAGCCATTTCAAATGGAGTCAATCCATAGCTATACTCTTTAGTAAAAGATGGGCTTTTTATAATATGTGAGATTATATCAAGGTTTGAAGTTTCACTTAGGGCAAAAGATAAAATATTTAAATCATTGATTGTTTTTGGGAACTTAAAATTTTGACTCTCTAAGTATTCTAAAAAATCACTGTTTTTTGATTGGATTGCTAAAATTAAGTATTTTTCCAAATCAAATTTTATATAAATATCATTATTTTCTATGTAATTTACTATTTTTTTAAGATTTCCCTCTTTTATAAGGGAATCAATACTGCTTTCTTTTTTTTTGTTAAATAACTCTTTTAATTTCATATCTATTGCCTTTTTTATTTATTCTTTTATTTTATAAACTTTCTAATATTTCTATTGTTTCATCATCAAATTCATCTTTTCTAGCTATATTTATAACATCATGTTTATTTGCTCCTAAAGAGATTAGAGTTTTGATAGATTCGACTCTTTGTTCTTGAGGTATGTTAAGATTAGATTGTAAAGACCAAGAAATAGCAGATAAACCAAAATTGTCTTTAGTATTGATATCATCAACAAAATTAAGAAGATACTCAAAAAGATTGAAGTGGCAAAAATATGAAGCAAAAATAAGAGGGTTCATGCCATTTTCAAGATTTTTAAAAGGTACACCGTTCTCTTTAAGATAATCAATCAAGTCAATAATGTTAGAATCGTTGCCTCTTTTGATAGCTTTGAAAATAAGATTTTCACCATTGTTGTCCTCAACCAGAAGATTGATATCTTCACTTTGAAGTAAAGTATTAGCAAAAAATAAATCACTAAACTCAATAGCAACCATGATAGGAGTAACACCATTTTTGTCAGGTTTGTTTATGTCAACTTCAAGTTGTAAAAGAGTGTTGAAAATAGTTTTTAAATTAAAACCAATAGAGTTGTTTAAAATAGTAGAACCTTCAAGAGGAACATTGTCTAAGTCACAACCATAATCTTTAAGAACTGCTAAGATTTTTGATTTGTTCTCTTCAAAGTTATCTTTATCATCATAAGAATAATTTTTTGTATTAAAATCACTTGGAATTGTTACATTAACAGCATTATAACCTGACTCATTTTTATTATTGCAATTAGCACCACTTTCTAAAAGAGTAACTAAAGTTTCAAAGCAACCATATTTTGCAGCACTCATTACAGCAGTTAGTTGTTCAGAATCAAACTGTTCTATATCAACTCCTGCATCAATTAATACTTTTACAGTCTGGGCTCTTTTTGTTTTATCTAAGTGTGGATAATTAGAGATTGCTTTATGCATAGCAGGAGAGTTGTCAAAACCTCCAACTATATGAACATCACTTCCTAATTCAATTAGATAATTTACACATTTTGGTAAACATTCTGTTGAAGCTTTTAGAAGTAGAGTATCACCTTGAGTATTTTGTTGCTCTAAATCTATTTTACATTTTTTAGTAAAAAATTTTAGATGTTTTAAAATGGCTTCATCACTTAAACCTCTAACTCCTAGGCATGAGCAAATTATAGATTCATTTCTTCCTCCTCTTTGCTCATTTAAGTCAATATTACCTTTAGTTATTAGTATATCAAGTAAGTTCTCTTCGAAACTCTCTTCAACTGCATATAAAAGTGGGTGTTCTTCTTTTATTGCTGCATGTCCTAAATTTGTTTTAGTAAGAGGAATATTTGCATCTGCATTATTTTCTAATAGACAAGATACAATTTGAGTAATTTTATCTGTTGATATATTTCCTAGACAAGCTAAAACTGCAATCAAAGAAGTTTCTGTTGTAGTGATTTTCTTTTGAGTAGAGGGATTTGTTTTTGTGCAATAGTAGACTCTATTTAAATTTGGGTCTTTTTCTATTAATTTCTTTATAAAATCAACACTAAAGTTATTAGAAAGTGCCATTTCAATAAGTGATCTGTGTTCTGTATATGTTTTCATATTTGGGTAGTTATCTAGTAGATATTGTGCAAGCTCTTTTCTCTCCCAATTTATTGCCATATCCAACGCTTGAGCACTATAATGATATTTTTTTTCATCAATTTCTAAAGAGTAATAAAAGTCACTAATGTAGTTTGGATTTTTTTCAATTAGAAGTTTACATAATTTATCATTTGCTTTTTTAGCAAACATAAAACTAATTTGCTCCTCTAGTTCAATCTCTTTATATGTTTTTAGAATATGTTCTAAAAAAGGGTGATTATCTTCATTGTCTAAAAGTATATCTATTATTGAACTTTTTGGTGATTCATCTTTACTATTTGAAATGACTTTTTGATTTATATTTAGACCTAGTTGCATTAAAACTTTTAGCATTTTGATTTTATCTTCAACTGTTTGTAAAAATCTAAAACCAATAAGCCCGTTTATTGCTCCTTGACCATTTTTATTTATCTCATTTATATCTATATTTTTGTCATTTACTAGATGCTTTATAAGAGGAATTTGATTTAAAAATACACAATTTGCGATTGAAGAGTTATTATCATAGTTAAAAATTGCTCCATTATCAAAAAGAAAATCAATAAAAGAAAAATCCTTACCAACAATATAACTTCTACAATAGTATTGTAAAACTGTTAGCTTTTCACTATCTTTGTTTTGCTCATTTATATCACAACCTCTTTCTAAAGCAATCTTACAAAGTTGTATTTTTTCACTATTCTCAATTAGTACATTTTCACAAATTAGAGTCATTATTTGCATATTTTTAATATCTTCAAATTTAAAAAAGAGCTTTTTAAAATCATTAAATGTCAAATATGTTGAAAAATATTTATAATCTTTTAGTGGTTGTTTTTCTAATAAAACAGTAGACATTTTTGCAATCTCTTTTTCTGTTAAAAAGATATTTTTATAAAATTTATGGATTGTTTTTATTGAAGCACCATAAGATAAGAATAGTTCAATTAGATATTTGTTTTGAGTGTCATATGCTTTTTCTAAAAGAGATTTTTGTCCTAGAATCTCTTCATTTAAGTCAATTTCTTTATTTTTTAGAAGATATGTTATTACATCAATTTTTAGTTGATATGTAATATTATCATCTTCAACTAATTGGTGAAGAATTGGTAATCTTGCTATACTATTTTGTAAAATATTATTATCAATTAAAATTTTGAATATTTTTAAATCTGCTTTTATTTCTAGTGCAGTTTCAAATGGAGTAAATCCATAATCATACTCTTTTGTAAATGAATCATTTTTTATAATGTATGTAATAATATCTAAATTTGAAGTTTCATTTAAACCATAAGATAAAACACTTAAACCATCAATATTATTTGGAATAACTATATTTAAACTTATTAGATATTCTAAAAAGTTTTTATTTTCACTTTTTATTCCTAAACGTAAAAAATCATTAATATTTTCTTTTATATTAATACTATTTTTATCTAAATATTTTATAATCTTTTTTATTTTTCCTTTTAATATTAGTGATTCTAAGTCTTCATTATTATTAAAAGCGAATAAATTCTTTAATTGCATTTCGCTACCTTTAAAAAGCGAGATTATAGCTAAAAATAATATAAAAAGCTAATAAATAATATTTTCAATGGATATATAATGATAAAATCAATAACAATACTTTTTCCTTTATGGGCAGTAATCTTTTCAATAATTTGCTATATTTCTCCAAATTTGGTAGTTGGGTTCAAAAGTTTAATTATTCCTTTATTGATTTTTATTATGTTTTGTATGGGAATCACTCTAAAAATTGATGATTTTAAAAGAGTTCTTAAAAAACCTAATATAATAGCCTTGACTACAATCTTACAATTTTTACTTATGCCTTTAGCTGCTTATTTTGTATCAAAACTATTTGATTTATCAACTGATCTTTTAGTTGGAATGATTTTAGTAGGAGCAGTATCAGGAGGAACTGCTTCAAATGTAATAGCATATTTAGCAAAAGCTGATGTTGCTTTATCTATTACTATGACTATTGTATCTACTTTATTATCTATTGTTGTTACACCTTATTTAACTTTGTTTTATATAGGTCAAACAGTTCCAGTTCCTGCTGGTAGTATGCTATTAAGTATTTTAAAAATTGTATTTATTCCTGTATTAATAGGAATTATTTTAAACCACTTTTTTCATAAATATATAGATAAAAGACAAGATATTTTTGCACTGTTATCAATAATTAGTATAGTATTTATTATAGGAATAATAATAGGAATAAATCAAAACAAAATATCATCAATTGCAACTTCTTTAATGTTGGCAATTATTTGTCATAATATTATAGGTTTATTTGGTGGGTATGTTATTTGCAAAGCATTTGGTTATAATAAAAAAGAGTGTAAAACAGTAGCTATTGAAGTTGGTATGCAAAACTCAGGTTTAGCAGTTGTATTAGCAATGAAATATTTTTCAGCATTAAGTGCATTACCTGGAGCAATATTTAGTATATGGCACAACATATCTGGCTCTATTCTTGCTGGATATTGGTCAAAACAAAAGGATTGATTTATGAAGTTTGAAGATATAGATTTTAATGAAATGTACAAAGAGCAAAAGCAAAAAACCACTTTTAAACCTAAAAGTAGTGATGATTGGAATAACAAAGCACCCTCTATGAATGAAAGAGTTCACTCTTCAATTTACAATGATGAGTTTTTAGATAGATTGAATTTAGATAAAATTGATTCTTTACTTGATGTAGGTTGTGGTGTAGGAAATTTATCTTTGAAATTAGCAAAAAAATTAAATAGTGTTTATTCACTAGATTACTCATCTAAAATGTTAGAGTTATTAAATGAAAATGCAAAAGCACAAAATATCACAAATATCACTACAATAAATAAATCTTGGTATGATAATTGGGATGATATTCCAAACACTGATTTAGTTATAGCTTCAAGGTCTATGGAAGTAAAAGATATGAAAGAAGCATTAGTTAAGTTAAATACAAAAGCAAATAAAAAAGTAGTAATTACTTATAAAAAAGGTGGTTCTTTTGTAAGTGATGAGATACTAGATGCTTTAGGAAAAAATATTATCAAAAAGCCTGATTATATCTATATTTTAAATATATTATACTCTTTGGGTATTTATGCAAAAGTTGATTTTATAAATAGTGAAGGGCGAAATACAATCTATTCATCTAAAGAGAGGTTTATACAATCTATTTCTTGGAGTATAGGTGCATTAACACAAGAAGAGATAAAAAATTTAGAAGATTATTATGATAATTTAACAACTGAACAAAAAAATAAAGAAGAGTATGTTCAATGGGCGATGATATCTTGGGATAAGAAGGCGTAAAACCTTCTTATAAAAGATTTAACTCCGTTGCAAAATCTTGAGCAATTTTCTCATAATTTCTAATATCTAGAAGTTTTTTTTGTCCATTTACTCCAACTTTTGCAACTTCTTCTTTTGACAATGCTAATAACTCTTCAATTTTTGATTTTATAGAATCTTTATCAAAATCACAAAACCATGCTTCAACATTATCTTCAAATAAAGTATTATTTTTTGCATTATTTGTCATAATACAAGGAACTGCACTTGAGTAATAATCTATAATTTTAATAGATGTTGATGTATTAAAAATTGCAATATTTGGTAAAATAGATAAGCCAATATCTGCTTTAGCAATCAACTCTAATAATTCTTCTTTATTTTTAGTATTATAAAGCTCAATACAATTTTTTAAATTTGGATATTTCTCTAACATTTTTTTTGCATATTCTGGATCTTTTGTTGATATCATAATCCTAAAAAGATTATTGTTTATTTGGCTAAATGCTTCTAAAATAGTCTCAAATTTTCTTAGATTATCTAAAGTTCCTGCATAAATAAATCTTTTGAAATCTTCAACATGTTGGATATTTTCATGTAAAACTTCTGGGTCAATACCTGTTGGAATAGGGTAAGTTTTTATACTAATTGAAGGAAAAAATTCATCTTTCATTTGGTTTGTAGAAGGCAAGAATATATCACATTCATTTATTAAAGTTGTCTCTTTGTATGATTGTATTTTATCTCCAATCATATCAAAAAAAGTGGAATTATTATTTGCTTCATTCTCTTTTAGTTTTGCTATTCTTTTTGGGAAAGATAATCTAAATCCAACTTTGTATTTGTATCTTATCTTTGTTTTTAGAATATCTTTCAAAAGTTCAATGTCATTTCTTATTACAATAAAATCATAAGAGTTTACATCAATTTGATTTTTTTCTAATTCTTCAAGCAAATTATCTTTTAATTTTAAAGGCAAAATAAATCTTTGGTTGTCTTTTTTTTCAAAATCTGTTTTGAATTGAGAAAAATATAAGATATTTACATTTAAATGTTTGCCTAAATATTTTTCAAAAAAAGCACCTATAAAACTGTGGTCTGTATATTCATCTTGGTCGGTTATATACAAGAAATTTTTCATAAAGCCTCCTATATTTAATTTGCTAATTATTATATACCTAAATAGTTGCATAAAAAAAGCATAAAATTTACTTAATAAAAAATTGTATATTATTTATATAAAAGTTACATATTAATTAGCCTTTAAATGATAATATAATATTATATAAGTTTCTATTTTTCTAAAAAGAGAGCTAATGCATAATAATCAAATAATTCAGATGAAAAAAATCAATAAATACTATGATGATTTCCATGTTTTAAAAGACATTGACTTTAGTGTTGAACAAGGTGAAATCGTTGTAGTTTGTGGACCTTCTGGTTCTGGTAAATCAACTTTAATTCGTTGTATAAATGGTCTTGAAGAGATTGACGATGGACAAATAATAGTTGATGATTTACATATTCATGATAGTAAAAAGAATTTAAAAGCAATAAGAAGTGAAGTAGGTATGGTATTTCAACACTTTAACCTTTTCCCTCATCTTACAATTTTAGAAAATATTACAATAGCTCCAACATTGGTAAAAAACATATCAAAAAATGATGCTAAAGATATTGCAATGGAGCTCTTAAGAAAAGTAAAACTTGAAAACAAAGCAAATTCTTATCCTGCTGATTTAAGTGGTGGACAAAAACAAAGAGTTGCCATCGCAAGAAGTCTAGCAATGAAACCAAAAGTGATTTTATTTGATGAACCAACATCTGCACTTGACCCAGAAACAATTGGTGATGTGCTTTCTGTTATGAAAGATTTAGCAAAAGAAAAATTTACTTTAGTTTGTGTTACTCATGAAATGGGTTTTGCAAAAGAAGTAGGAGATAGAATAGTATTTATGGACCAAGGAGTAATTGTTGAAGAAAATACTCCAAGTGAATTTTTCAAAAGCCCAAAAAGTGATAGGGCAAAAAAATTCTTAAATGAAATATTAGTACACTAAACACAATAAGGAGAGATAATGAAAAAAATACTTTTAGCAATGTTAGTTTTTTTAGCTTCTACAGTATTTGCAGCTGATTTAGACTTATGGAAAAACTCTACATTAAATAAAATAGTTCAAAGAGGTGAGTTAAGAGTAGGATTAGACCCAGGATATATGCCTTTTGAGATGAAAGATAAAAAAGGTAGATTAATTGGTTATGATATTGATATTGCAAGATTAATGGCAAAATCAATGGGTGTAAAATTAAAAGTTGTTCCTACTGCATTTGATGGAATTATTGCAGGTCTTTTAACTGACAAATTTGATATTATTATTGCTGGTATGACTATTACTCAAGAGAGAAATTTAAAAATCAATTTTTCTGATTCATATATTGTAGTTGGACAAACTGTTCTTTTAAATAAAAAATTAGCAAATGAAATAAAAGATTCAAAACAATTAAATAGTAAGAAATATACAATTACTGCTAAACTTGGTCAAACAGGTGAAATTGTTGCTAAGAAATTTTTCAAAAATGCAAAAATCAATACTTTTGATACAGAAGTAGAAGCAGTTTCTGAAGTTTTAAATGGTAGAGCTGACGCATTTGTAAATGACCAACCATATAATGCAATTTTTATGGATGGAAAGGGTAAAAATAAATTAGTTCATTTAGATAAACCTTTAACTTATGAGCCATTAGCATTTGGTATCAAAAAAGGTGACCCAGATTTCTTAAATTGGTTAAATAACTTCCTAAAACAAATTAAAAATGACAAATTATTAAATATTCAAGAAAAATTATATAATAAATGGTTTGTTAATACAGACTGGTTAAAAAGAGTTCAATAGATAATGAGTAAAAAACAATCATTTGCACAAAATAAAACAATAGGGCATTTTATTGCTCTTGCGTTTTATATTGCAGTAGGATATTTTTTATATGTAGCTGCTACAAATATGAACTATGAATGGAAATGGACATCAATTCCTAAATATTTTGTATATAAAGATACACAAAGTGTAACTGCACCTGTTGGTGGAGTATTACAAAAAGAAAATGGTAAATACTATATTCAAAACGATGATGGTAAAACATTTTTAAATATTGATGATTCATATAAGCTTGAGTATAAATTAGGTTCTGATATTTATGAGTTTGATTTTATTGCATCAAAAACTGTTACTAAAGCTGGTCCTGTTTTATGGGGGCTTTGGACAACATTAAAAATCTCTTTTTTTGCAGCAATTCTTACTTATTTGATAGGTATAATAACTGCATTAATGAAACTTTCATCTTATGTATTTTTAAAAGATATAGCGACGGTTTATATTACTATTGTAAGAGGAACACCTTTACTTGTACAAATTTTCTTATTCTATTTTATTGTGGCAAATATTTTTGAATTAGATAGGTTTGTAGCTGGGGTATTATCTCTTGGTATATTCTTTGGTGCATATATGGCTGAGATATTAAGAGGAGCAATTCAATCAATTGATAAAGGTCAGTTAGAAGCTGCAAATTCTTTGGGTATTTCTCATTTTCAAGCAATGAGATATATTATATTTCCTCAAGCTTTAAAAAGAGCATTACCTACTTTAGTTGGTGAGATGATTGCATTAATAAAAGATTCATCTTTAGTTTCTGTTATCTCAATCACAGACTTAACAAAAGTTGGTAGAGAAATTGTTGCAAATACATTCTCTCCTTTTGAAACTTGGATAGTTGTAGCACTTGTATATCTATCAATAACATCAATTTTGAGTTATTTAGGTCATAATTTAGAGAAAAAATATAGTAAAAAAGGTGGAGTTGCATAGGTGCAAGAGTTTATGTCAACTTTTTTGCAAGAAGCAATCACCTTCTTTGCAATTATGGACCCTATTGGAATTAGTGCAGTAGCTTTATCAATACTTAGTACAAATATCACGAAAAGTGAAATAAATAAAGTAGCTTCAAAAACTACAATAACAATTGTTATTGCTTTTTTTGTAGTTATAATTGCAGGTGAATTTGTACTAAAAGTATTTGGATTAGATATTAATTCATTGAAAGTTATGGGTGGTTTAGTACTGTTACTTATGGCTTTATCTATGATTAGTGGTAATACGAAATTTAAAGCTGATGGTGATGATAAACAAAATGAAGAATTAGCAGTTATTCCTATTGCAATTCCTATTGTATTTGGAACAGGACTTTTTTCTACTATTATAATTTTTAAACATGAAGCAAAGACTTTTTTAGATCTTTTTTCTATCTCTTTAGCTTATTGTTTAAATGCTGTTATATTTTATTTAATATTTAAAAACTCTATTCATATAAAAAAACTTTTAGGAGTTACAGGACAAAATATAATTACTAAGCTTATGGGGTTAATTGTAGGTGCGTTAGCAATACAATTTGTCGTATCTGGTATTATAAGTCTTGCTAAGGTTTATATTTGATAGATGTATTTGTTCATGGATTTATTGTAGGAATTAGTTTAATTGTTGCAATAGGTTCACAAAATGCATATATTCTAAAACTTGGCCTTTTAAAACAACATATTTTCAAAGCTGTAATGTTTTGTATTTTTACAGATATTCTTTTGATTTCATGTGGTGTTTTAGGCCTAGGTTTCTTTATAAAAGACAATCAACTTCTAATAAATTCAATTGCAATATTTGGTATAGTTTTTCTTTGTTTTTATGCTTTTTTATCTTTTAAAAGTGCACTAAAAAATGAGAGTTTAAAAATAGATAATGAAGTAAAAACTAATCCAGTAAAAAAAGTATTTGCAATGCTTTTTATGTTTACATTTTTAAATCCTCATGTTTATTTAGATACAGTGTTATTAATTGGTGGGATTGGTGCAAACGTAAAAGAGAATTTGAAAATATTTTTTATATTAGGAACTGCTAGCGCTTCAGCTGTTTGGTTTTTGTCTTTGGGATATCTTTCAAGACTTTTAATTCCTCTATTTAAAAAGCCAATAACTTGGAAAATATTAGATATATTAATTGGAATTTTAATGCTTTACATTGCATACTCACTTGTAGATTTACTAAAAATATAGGAGTAAATATATTATGGATTATATAGAAAATATAGGTTGTTTTGAAGTTGTTTTAGATCCATATGAAGGGATTACTATATCAAGACAAAGTGTTCCTTCTAATAATGTAGAGTTTGAACAAAATCTTATAAATCTTATAACAGTTTCAAAAAATAAAAATAGAAGACTTATTTGGATGACAATTGACATTGATAAATCTCATCTAATTCCAACTGCTGTAAAACATAATTTTGAGTTTCATACTTGTGAAAAAGATTATGTATTTATGGTAAAAAGATTAGTTGATGATGCAATTATTCCAACTGCTGCTAATCATACATTGGGTGTGGGTGTTGTAGTTATAAATGAAGCAAATGAGATTTTAGTGATTAAAGAGAGAGTTTCAAGAATAGGGTATAAACTTCCTGGTGGACATATTGATAATGGTGAGTTGATTTCAAATGCAGTTGTAAGAGAGACTTATGAAGAGACAGGAGTTGATGTTGAGTTTGGTTCTATTGTAAGTATAGGACATTTTTATCCACATCAATTTGACCAATCAAATTTATATGTATTATGCAGTGCAAAGCCTTTAAGTTATGAAATAAATATAAAAGATATTGATGAGATAGAAGATGCAAAATGGATAGATGTATTTGAGTTTTTGGAAGATGAAAATGTATTTGAATATAATAAAAAAATAATACAAGCAGCATTAAGTAAAAATGGCTTTTTTACACAAAAGTTAGAAGCATTTAAAAATCTTGATAAAGATTATGAACTATTTTTTCCTAAACAACAAAATATCTAAATAGAAATTTAGCTTAAAAGTATATGGATTTTACCATTTATTTAATATATAAGTGATATAAATAGACCAATCAAATAAGAGGTTAATAAAAATGGAATATGGAACGCAAAGATTAGTTATGTATCCACATTTAAATGCAGCAGGAATACTATTTGGAGGACAAGCTTTAGCTTGGATTGATGAAGAAGTAATTATCTTTTCTGCAAATAAATTAGGAACAACAAGACTTGCCTTAGTGAAAATGAGTGAGGTTAGATTTCAAAATCCCGCTAATATTGGAGATATTCTAGTTATTGGAACTGAACTTGTAAAAATAGGAAGAACTTCAATTACTGTAAAGTGTGAGTTGAAAAATAAAACTACAAATAAAGTGATTGTTACAGTTGATGAAGTTGTTATGGTTAATTTAGATTATAACAAACAACCAACACCACATGGACTTCCAGAGCCAGATTAAAAAGAATTATCTTTTTAATCTTAATCTTCTAATATTATCTCTTTAAAATCACTTCTTGTATTTTTTATAGCTTTATTACTTTGTGCTTTTACTGTATAAACAAATGAGATTTTAGCACTATTTGTCTCATTTTTATGAGCATGATGAAGTGTTCTACAATGAAATAAAACAATATCACCTTTATTTAAATTATAGTGAACTGCTTTTTGTATTAGTTTTTTATTTTCATCTATATCATCTCTAAAACTTGTAGTTTCATCAAACTGCTCTTTTTTTAAATCTATTTTATGAGAACCTGGAATAAATTCTAAAAGACCATTTTCTAAATACTCTTCATCTAAGCTAAGCCAAACACTAATTAAATCATCATTTTCAAAATTCCAGTATCTTCTATCTTGATGCCATGTAGTTCTAGTACTATCTTTTGGCATTTTTGTCATGATAGAGTTGTGGTGTGCAAGAGTTAAAACAGGAGTATCATTTAGTAATTGTTTTAACATTGGTCTAATCTCTTTATTAGTCATCCAATCTTGAAATACTTTTTCTCTATCAAATACTTGTCTTAATCTTCTAACTGTAACAGCAGTATCTTTTACTCTTTGATACTCCTGTTCACTCTCTATTGGTTCTACTTTATTTTCAAGATGAATTTTGGCTTTTTCTAAAATTTCATCACAAAGACTTTCATCTGCAAAATTTCTGATAAGTAAAAATCCATCTTTATTAAATTGTTCAATTTGTTCTTGCGTTAGTTTCATTTTTTTGTAACTTCTAAAAGTGCATCTTTTATATGTGTAATAGTTTTAACAGTAGTAACACCAGCTGCTTCTAATGCTCTATATTTATCTTCAGCTTTACCACTTCCACCATCAATAATTGCTCCTGCATGTCCCATTCTTTTGCCTTTTGGTGCAGTAACACCAGCGATATAAGAAACAACAGGTTTAGTTATATATTTTTTAATATATTCAGCTGCTTGTTCTTCTTTTGTTCCACCAATTTCACCAATCATTACTATTGATTCTGTTTGTTCATCTTCTTCAAATAGTTTTAAAATATCAATAAAATCACTTCCTGGAATTGGATCTCCTCCAATACCTACACAAGTACTTTGACCAAGACCTGCTAAAGTTGATTGATTTACTGCTTCATATGTTAGTGTTCCTGATCTTGATACAATTCCAACACTTCCAACTTTGTGTATTTCTCCTGGCATAATACCCATTTTACCAATTCCCGGAGTAATAACACCTGGACAATTTGGTCCAATTAATCTTGCACCATTTGCATCAACTGCTGCTTTTGCATCAAGCATATCTTTTACTGGAATTCCTTCTGTAATACAAACTATTAGTTCAATACCATTTTCAGCAGCTTCAATTATAGAATCTTTACAAAAAGGTGCAGGAACATAAATTACACTTGCATTTGCTCCTGTTAAATCAATTCCACATCTAACACTATTATACATAGGAAGACCAAGATGAGTTAAACCTCTTTTTTTAGGAACAACACCACAAACCATATTTGTGCCATATTCAAGTGCTTTTTGTGTATGAAAACTACCTTGTGTACCAGTCATACCTTGACACATAATTTTTGTATTTTCATCAAGTAAAATAGCCATAATTAGTTCCCTTCTGTTAATTCAATAATTTTTTTAGTTGCTTTGTCTAAATCTTGTTCTTCAACAATATTTAATCCAGATTCTCTAATTAGTTTTAGACCCTCTTTTGCATTTGTACCTTCAAGTCTAACTACAAGTGGAATATTCATATCCATTTTGTCAACTGCTGCTATAATACCATTAGCAATAACATCACATCTTACAATTCCACCAAATATATTAATTAGAATTCCATTTACTTTTTTATCTGATAGTATGATTTTAAAAGCTTCAATAACTCTTTGTTCATTTGTGCTACCACCAACATCTAAAAAGTTTGCAGGCTCTCCACCATAAGTTTTGATTAAATCCATTGTTGCCATTGCTAAACCTGCACCATTTACCATACAACCAATATTTCCATCAAGTGAAACATAA
This sequence comes from Arcobacter sp. CECT 8986, assembly GCF_004116725.1. Classification (NCBI taxonomy): domain Bacteria; kingdom Pseudomonadati; phylum Campylobacterota; class Epsilonproteobacteria; order Campylobacterales; family Arcobacteraceae; genus Arcobacter; species Arcobacter sp. CECT 8986. The sequence goes on from NZ_PDKG01000011.1 coordinate 40,305, forward strand.
TTTAATTGCATTTTCTCTGCTTGAAGTTCTCTTGCATCTTCTTGTGTTTCATCTCTAATTTCATTTAATTGTTTTTGTCTAAAAAGTGCTGAGTTATCAACTTGAACTTTTCCATCTAAACATACTAAATCACCTTGTTTAGTAATAACTAAAGGGTTAACTTCAATTAATGATAAATCATTATCCAAAAACATTTTATACATATTTTGTAAAAGTGGAATCATCTGTTTTACTTGATGGTCATCTAAACCTAAATCAAATGCAATTTGTCTACATTGATAAGGCATAATTCCAACAACAGGATTTATTTTACTTTTTAAAATCTTTTTAGGGTCATTTTTTGCAACTTCTTCTATTTCAACTCCACCTTCAATTGAAGTCATAATAGTAATTCTTTGGCTACTTCTATCAATAACAAAAGCTAAATATAGTTGTTTATCAAACTCACAAGGTTTCTCTATATATAAAGAGTTAACAGGTTGTCCCTCTTTTGATGTTTGATAAGTTACTAGTCTACTACCAAGTAGTCTATTTGCAACTTCTTTTGCTTCTTTTTTTGTTTTTGTAAGTACAACTCCACCAGCTTTTCCTCTTCCACCTGCATGAACTTGTGCTTTAATAACTAAGTTTTCATCACCTAGTGTTTCAAATATATCATCAAGTTGTGAACTATGTGTTAAAAGTTTTCCACAAGTAGTAGGAATATTGTATTTTCTAAATAGATTTTTCGCTTGATATTCATGTAAATTCATTTTATTTTCTCCATAATTAAAAGCTTTTTCTTAGTTTGATTTTAAAGAGAATTTATTTATAAACTCTTCTTTATCTCTTACGTATAAGCTTTCATCGTCTGCTTTATATATAATAGCCTCAATCCAAATATCATTTTTTTGTATTTTGCAAAAATTTATTGGAATATAAGTTTTGAGATTTTTATAGTGTATATATTTTTCATGTAACTTTATTTCTTTTTCTTTCATTGGGCTAATAATAACAAAAAAATATTAATACTTAGCTATTGTGTGAGAAATTATGAATTATTATTCAGGAGAAAAAAAGAATAAAAGATTAACTTTTATTCTTTTTGTAGATTATTATAGTACAGGTGATTTGATAACCATCATTTTTTCATTTGACATCTCATCCATAACATGAGAAATACCACCAACACCGATACCACTCTCTTTAGCACCACCAAATGGCATCCAGTCAACTCTGAATGCTGTATGGTCATTTACCATAACTGCAGTACCATTTAATTCTTTAACACATTTGAAACAAGTGTCAATGTTTTTACTAAATACAGCTGCTTGGAAAGAAACAGCTAAAGAGTTTGCTCTTGCAATTGCTTCATCAATATCTTTATAAGAGTAAACACAAACTACTGGTCCGAATACTTCTTTTTGAGATACTAATGAATCTTCTGATGGATTTAATAATACAGTTGGTTCAAAACAAGAAGCTGAAATTCTTTTTCCACCAACTAATACTTTTGCACCTTTAGCAACAGCATCATTTACCCATTCTTCAACTCTATCAACTTCACCATTGTTAATTAATGGACCAACTTCAGTTTTAGGGTCTAATTGATTTCCAACTACAAGTTTAGATGCAGCAGCAGCTAATTTAGTTGCAACTTCTTCACAAATAGATTCATCAACGTATACTCTTTGAACAGATACACAAACTTGACCAGCATGGTAGAAACCACCTTTTGCTAAATCAGGAATCATTGTATCAATATCTGCATCTTTAGCAACAATAACTGGTGCAACACCACCATGTTCTAATGCTACTCTAGTACCTGGAGCTACTTTTGAACTTAAGTACCAACCAACAGAAGCAGAACCAATAAAAGTTAAGAATGAAGTTTTAGGAGAAGTAGCTAAGAATTCACTACCATGTCTATCACAAACAATACCTTGAGCCCAACCTTTTGGTAATCCAGCTTCTTCAAGCATAGCAACTACTTTTAAAGCTGACATTGGAGTTTGTGTAGCAGGTCTAATAATTACTGGACAACCAACTGCAACAGCAGGAATAACTTGTCCAATTGCTAAGTTAAATGGGTGGTTAAATGCAGAAATAGCAACTGTTACACCAATAGGTTCTTTTAGTGTATAAGCAATTCTATTTGCAGAAGTAGGAGTTTGTCCCATTGCAACTTCTTTACCTTCGTATGCACCTAAATGCTCAATAGCAAGTTTAACACTATTGATTGCTCTTAATACTTCAACTTTTGAATCAACGTAAGGTTTACCACCTTCGCTTGCACAAAGTTTAGTTAAATCTTCAACTTGTGAAGACATAATTTGAGCTAATTTTTCTAAAATTTCAATTCTTTTATATTTTGGAAGCCAGTTTTTTCTATCAAGAAAAGTAGAGTGTGCTAAATCTAAAGCTGCCTCTACTTCTTCTTGTGTACTAAAAGGAACTTGTCCAACTACGCTATCATCAAATGGTGATGTAACATCTATCATTTTACTCATTATTTTCTCCTTCTTCTTCTAATAATGTTTCAGCATTTTTCACAAGGTCATTTAAAATTGAGTGATTTAAAGAGTAATCAACTGCTAAATCAATAATATGAACACCTTTAGAATTTACACATTTATCTAAAGTTTCTGTGAATTCTTCACAAGATTGTGGTCTATGACCTGTTGCTCCATAAGCTTCTGCATATTTTACAAAATCTGGGTTATTATAGTCAAGACCGAATGTATCAAATCCCATACCAGTTTGTTTCCATTTAATCATTCCAAATGCATTGTCATTTAGGATTACAACAGTAATATCTAATCCTAATCTTACAGCTGTTTCAATCTCTTGTGAGTTCATCATAAATCCACCATCACCACAAACAGTAACAACTTTTTTATCTGGATTTACCATTTTTGCTGCAATTGCTGAAGGAAGACCTGCACCCATTGTAGCAAGAGCGTTATCTAATAATAATGTATTTGGTTTAGCACATTTATAGTTTCTTGCAAACCAGATTTTATATACACCATTATCTAAAGTTAAAATATCATCAGGTCCTAAAATATCTCTGATTGTTTTTACTGTTCTTTGTGGTAAGATTGGGAATCTCATATCACCAAAATATTTTGTTAATCTTTTATTTATTGTTTTTATAATTAATTTATAAAAATCGAAATCCCAATGAGCTTGTGGAGATAATGCTCTATTTAAATCGTTAATATCAGTTGCAATGTCACCAACTACATCTAAATGAGGGAAATATGTAGGGTCTACTTCTGATGGGAAAAAGTTAATATGAATAACTTTTGTAGCATCTGGACCTTCTTTCATAAAAAATGGTGGTTTTTCGATTACATCGTGACCAACATTAATAATTAAATCTGCTTTTGAAATTGCACCATGAATAAAGTCATCAGCTGATAATGCAGCTGTACCTAAACATAGTTTGTGGTTATCATCAACTACACCTTTACCCATTTGTGTAGTAAAGAAAGGAATTCCAGTATCATTAACAAAATCAGTTAATGCATTACCAATTCTATTTCTATTTGCACCTGCACCAATTAAAATTAGAGGTCTTTTTGCAGCTTCAATCATTTTAACTGCTTCGTTAATTGTAGTACTATCAGCTTTTGGAATTCTTACATTTCTTACTGGATATACACTATCATCTGCTTCTTCTGCTGCTATATCTTCAGGTAATTCAATATGTACTGCACCTGGTCTTTCAGTTGTAGCAATTTTGAAAGCATCTCTAACCATAGAAGAGATATTGTTACCATTTACAACTTGCTTAGCATATTTTGTCATAGGTCTCATCATTCTAACGATATCTATGATTTGGAATCTACCTTGTTTTGATTTTTTAATTGGTTTTTGCCCAGTAATCATCATCATTGGCATAGCACCAAGTTGTGCATAAGCAGCACTTGTAGCAAAGTTTGTAGCACCAGGCCCAAGAGTTGATAAACATACACCAACTTTTCCTGTTAATCTACCATATGTTGCAGCCATAAAACCTGCACCTTGTTCATGTCTTGTTAGAATTAATTTGATTTTTGAATTCCTTAACGATTCTAGTAAGTCTAGATTTTCTTCACCAGGAATACCAAAAATGTATTCTACACCCTCGTTTTCTAAAGCCTTGATAAATAAATCAGATGCTTTCATCTTATCTCCAAATTATTGATTTAAAATTAACATTTGTGTTAGTTTCCCACAAAATGTTTTAAATTGAAATTAAACCTTTAATATACTTTCTATTCGTAATTCTTTTTGAATACAAATGTATATCAAATAAACAAAAAAGTATTGTTTTTAGTATAAAAAATATATATCATAATCATAAAATTCCATTAAATATATAAAGAAGTCTCTAAAAAGACCATAAATAGGGGATTCATTTTCTATAATAATTTATTTTCGTAATTTTAACATATAATGTTACTTTTTTCCACAAAAAACTGTTTATGAAATTTGAAATGGGAAAAATATTTAAGAAAATAATTTCTTTTTGTAGTATAAAAGTATAGAAGAACATCTTAGGTTTATTATAAGTTAAAAAAAAATATAATATATTATACTTATAATAAAAATAAATTTATTTAATAATATATGTATTAATAGGAAAATCATGGAAAAAGAGTTATCAAAACTAGAACAATTAAAAGCATCAAGAAATCCGCTAAGAGTAATTGATGATATTTATAAAGAAGCAAATGAAGGTATCCCTTTAAGTGAAGATTATATAGGTTTACTTAAATGGTATGGTATGTATCCACACATAAATAGTGAGAATAAAGAAGACAAAAAGTATTTTATGAAAAGAATAAAACTTGTTGATGCTTCAATGAACCTTGAACAATTAAAAGTGATGGGAAAAATTGCTAAAGAGTATGCACAAGGTTTAGTTGATTTTACTACAAGAGAAAATGTTCAATTTCACTATATTCAAATAAAAGATTTACCAACAATTTTTGATTTATTAAAATCAGTAGGATTAACATCAAGAATGGCATCTGGTGATGGTCCAAGACCAATTGTAACATGTCCAGTAAGTGGAGTTGCTGCTGATGAAATCTTTGATGTAAGTAGTTTAGTAAAAGATATAGATTCTTATTTCGATAAAAATGAGGATGACTTTTCTAACTTCCCAAGAAAATATAAAATGTCTGTAAGTGGATGTTCATGTCATTGCTGTGGACATGAAATTCAAGATATTGCTTTTACTGCATTTAAAAGAGGCGATGAAGTTTTATTTGATTTAACATTAGCTGGTGGTTTATCAAAATCAAAACAGATTGCATATAGAGCTAATAGATATGTAAAAGAAGAGCAAGTAAGAGATGTTGCTGTTGCAGTAGCAGAGATATTTAGAGATAATGGTAATAGATATAACAGAAACAAAGCAAGAGTTAGACACTTAGTTAATGAGTGGGGATTAGAAAAATTTGTAGATGCTATTGAAGAAAAATTAGGTTACAAATTAGAAGAAGGGTTACAAGAACCAGAAATAACTCCAATTCAAAATAGAAACCACTTTGGAATAAACAAATCAAAAACTGAAGGTGAAAGTTTTGTAGGTTTTGCAACAATTGCAGGAAGAATTCCAGGTGAAGATTTTGTAAAATTTGCTGAAATAATTGAAAAATATGATGCAAAAGGTATAAGACTTACAACAAGACAAAACTTTATTGTTTATGGTGTAAAAGATGAAGTAGTTGAAGATTTAGCAAATGAATTTGATAGTATTGGATATGCTTATAAACCAAATACATTTAGAGCAAGAACTCAAAGTTGTACAGGTAGGGAGTTCTGTAAATTTGGTATTACTGAGACAAAAACTTATGCTAATAAATTAATAAAACATTTAGAGACAAAATTCCCTGAGTTTAAAGAATATGTAATGATTTCTGTATCTGGATGTGGTAATGCTTGTTCTCATCCTCAAGTTGCTGATATTGGATTAGTAGGGTGTAAAACAAGAGTTGATGGTGAAAGAGTTGATGCTTATGATGTTCAATTAGGTGGACATTTACAAGGTACAAACAATAGTAAAATTGCTACATCAACAAAAGTTAAAATTCCTGCAAGTGAAGTTCCAGCATTTTTAGAAAAATTAATTAACGATTATGAAAAAGATAGTTTAGGAACAAGTAGTTTTAAAGAGTATTTAACAAAAGTAGAAATTGCATAAAATAGTAAGATAAGAAAAGGAGTTTTACTCCTCTTCTTTACTATCTCTTCTTCTGATATTTTTCAGTTTTCTTCTCATAATTACAATTTTTTCTTTACTTTTTTCAGATAGATTTATCTCATTGTGTTCTAAGTTTTTACCAAACTCAATACTTAATAAATCAGATTTTTTCATTTTTAATATTTGTGAAGCATAAACACTTCTATGTCCAGTAATAAGAAAGCTTATTACAGCACTTATAGCAGCATAGTGTGCTATTTCAACACCAAAAAGTTCTACTGCCATAATTGTTGCAGCAATTGGAGCATTTGCAGCACCTGCAAGAACACTTGTAAATCCTAAAGCTGCAAATAATGCTAAGTGATCTCCAAATATTGTTCCAAGGAAATGCCCACTTGTAGCACCAATATAAAAAATTGGAGTAATAACTCCACCACTTCCACCAGCAGAAAGAGTAATAGAAGTGAAAATAGTTTTCATAATAAATGCATACCAAGGAACATCAGCTCCTGAAACAGAAGGGTCTGAATATAGTATGTCAGAAATTGTATCTAATCCTAATCCAAAATATCTATCTCCCACAAAAAATGAAAGAATTACTAAAATTAAACCACCTAAAAAAGCTTTCATATAAAGATTTATATCAATTCTTTTTATGTAGTAGTCTGATTTTTTAAATGCAGTAACTAAAAAGTCAGATACAATACCAAAAAATAGACCAGCAATAATAACTTGGAAAATTAGAGTAATTTCAATTGGAATAGTTTGAGCAAAGTGTAAATTAAAGTAAGTATAGTTTACACCTAAGATTTTTGCTGTTGTATAAGCAGCAAACCCAGAAATAAATGAAGGTAATAATACATCATACATAATAATACCAACAATTAGAACTTCAATACCAAAAATAGCTCCAGAAATAGGAGTACCAAATACAGATGCAAAACCTGCACTAATACCACAAATAACTAGTTTTTTTCTATCAGCTTTTGAAAATTTAAATACATCAGAAATTAAAGAAGCACATCCAGCACCAATTTGTGCACCAGGACCTTCTTTACCAGCTGAACCACCTGCAAATAGAGTTAAAATAGTAGCAACTAATTTAACAGGAATAACAGCAACCTCAATTTTACCATCTTTTTTATGTACGGCTTCTATAACTTTTTCTGTTCCATGACCTTTTGCATTTGGAGCAAATTTTTTCACTAAATATACACTTAACATCAATGCAAATGGTAATAAATAATAATAATGAAAAGGAAGAAAACTTCTACTGCTTTCTGCAGCATGAATAGAGTTTAGGAAAAAAGTTATAACAAAACCAATTGTAACACCAATAAAAGATGATAATAATACCCATTTAGTAACACTAAAAAATATGATTAATTGTTCAATAATATGTTTCTTCATGTAAGCACTTAATAATTAGTTTTTTTTTGATTCTAACAAAATTAATATGAATTTAAGATAATAAAAAAGAGAAATTTTATAATTTTAAACCCTATTTATTGGTACTTTAAAATTAAATGTTAAAAAAAATACACAAATCAGCCATAAATAACCTTAAATTTCGCTATAATATATATACATATTATAAAAAAAGGTGAATTGTGGAAGATTTAGCTAAAGAAATTTCTGAAGTTATAGTTTCAAGTAGAATTACAAATATGACAGATAATATGGATGATGTAATAGATATTTTACAAAAAGATGAGACTCTTTTTGATGAAGTTGAAAATCTATTAACAAGAGATGATATTGTTTGGGTAAATAAAAATAATAATAAAATATATTTTGAAGTATCTTTTGAAAATGATTATCCAAGATCTGTTAGCAGTAAAATTTTAGACTTAGATACTGAAATAAAATGGATTGAAAACCAAATTAATAAAGATGAAACAGAAATAAACTGGGAAAATATCAAATATAGATATAAAAGAGCTTTAAAAGAGTTAGGTTTTAAAAATGTAACTTACTATCAAAAAGTAAGAGAGATTGTGTTAACACACAAATCTACTAAATGGAGATTTTTAAATAACAACTAAAACTTATAACTAAAGTTATTTATAAAAACAACTACCATATTAATTTATTAAAGCATAATAAAAAGTTTTATGTAAAACTAATTATTTTATAATATATGATTAACTAGGAGTGATTATGAAAGTATTAATAGCTAGTGACTCATATAAAAATGCATTATCTTCAAAAAATGTTGCAAATGCCATTGAAATAGGTTTTAAAAGAGTATTCGATGAATTTACTTATGAAAAGGTGCCTTTAGCAGATGGTGGCGAAGGAACAATAGATAGTTTAAAGAATGCCATTAAAAACTATAAAGAATTAGAAGTTGATGTATTAAATCCTATTGAAGAGAAAATAAAAGCAAAATATATATTAACATATGATAATACTGCCATAATAGAAATGGCAAAATCAACTGGAATAGAGTTAGTAAATGAATCAAATAGAGATATCTTAAATTCTACATCTTTTGGTTTTGGGCAACAAATTGCACATGCAGTAAAAAATGGTGCAAGAAAGCTTATTTTGACTATTGGAAGTAGTGCTACTAATGATGTTGGTATTGGTATGCTTCAAGCTCTTGGTGTTAAATTTTATGATGATAAAAATGAAGAGATAAGTCATCAGAAAATACTTACTGCAAAAGATATATATAGAATAGATAATTTTGATATCTCATCATTAAGAAGCCTAAGGGATGTAAAAATTTTAGTTGCTTGTGATGTAGAAAATATTTTGTATGGAGAAAATGGAGCAACTCATACTTTTGCAAAACAAAAAGGTGCAAAAAGTAGTGAAATAGAGTTTTTAGAAGAGAGTGTTATCAAATTCTCAAATGTATGTGAAAGAAGACTTCAAAAAAAGCTTCATAATGAAAAAGGTGCAGGAGCTGCTGGCGGAGTTGGATTTGCACTACAAGCTTTTTTAAATGCAAAGAGTAAAAGTGGAATTGAAACAGTTATTGATTTTATAAATCTAGAAGAGAAGATAAAAGATGCTGATTTAATTATTACAGGTGAGGGCAAAGTTGATGAACAAACAATTTATGGTAAGACTGTAATGGGTGTTTTAACTATTGCTAAAAAATATGAAAAACCAGTAATTATAATAGCAGGTGCTTTAGATAAAGGTCATGAAAAGTTATACTCTTATGGTGCAACTTCTATTTTTGATATTACACCAAATAGTTTACCTTTAGAGGATTTATTAATAAAAACAGAAAGAAACATAATTGAAACATCTTATGCCATTGCAAATACGATGGCTATAAAGTTGAAATAAAAGAAGTTATATACTCTCTTTTATTTCTGTAAGTTTTTTGATTTTATTATCAAAATTTTGTTTTTTAGATTCTACAAATCTTATTCTATCTTTATTTATTTCTAAATATTGCTCTTTTGAGTACTTAATTATTTTAAATAGATAATTTCTTTTTGAAGTTAAAAAGTCTTCAATTTTTTCAAATGCAAAATTTGCTCTTAATTTAGAAAGTATTTCATCTTCTCTTGGGTGATGAATACTAAATTTAGTAGGCTCTTTTTTATATAAATCTTCAGATTCTTTTATTTGTTGTTCAAAGTGTCCAATAGTTGCTTGTGTTGTTTGAATATAAGAGTAAGATAATGCTCCATTAAAATATGCAAACTTTTTTCTTAAAGCTGAGATATTTTCTAAAATTGCTTTTTGATAATCTTTTAATACATTTTCATGTACTTTAGCTGCAAAGTGTCTTGTATTTGAAAACTCTAAATCTGATGCAATTTCTCTATGTTTTCTTATTTTTTCATAAGCTTCTTGCCATTTATGAACTTCTGATTCAAGTTTTCTATATACTTCTCTAAAAGCTTCATCTGTTTGAAGTTCATTATTTTTAAGCATTTTAATAGAACGTTTAAACATCTTATCAATTGTTTGGTCATCATAAAATAGACTTTTATAAACATTATCACTATCTATCCAAAAAGTGCTATATTCAACTTTTTCTATTTTTGTTCCCGTTAAAAAATTACCTTTGCTTTCTTGAAATCTTGTTGATTCTACTCTTTTGATATTTTTAAATGTTTCATTTGCAATTTTTTCCATAATTGATTCTAATGAATTATATATATTATATAAATCTTTAGAGTATTTTTTATAGATATTATCAAAAGCTTCAAGTACTTTATCTTCTGTAGTTTTTAAAATATCTTCTAGTGAGTTATAAGAACCTATAATTGTTTCGTACTCTTTTATTAAGATATCACATACACCTTTTAAATCGTTTTTAATAGAGAACTCTTTTGCTTCTTTAGCTTGAGGTCTTATTGTATTTTCAATGAACTCTAAAACTTTAGTAATATTTGATTCTTCTAATAGTTTTAAATCTTGTGTATCATCTTTTGAATTAATAGCACAAACTTCTTTTTTAAATTCTTCGAACTCTTTTTCAAAAAAGTTTATTGAATTTACTTGTAAGTTTTCACTAAGTTTTGCTTTAAATTCTGTTGTTATTTGCGAGTATGCTGATTCTAATAAAATATTTTTTTGATGTTGTCTTGAATCAAGTGCTTGTTTTGCTGAAATTGGTATAACTTCTGCAAAATACTTTCCAAATTTTGTTTTTATATAGTTTGTTGTTGTAGTTATTTGCTCTTGTGTAAATTTATCTTTTTGGTTTAATACGCATAATGATTTATTTTTGAATTGTTGCATATACTCTTCAAGTACTTCTGCTTCACTCATTTTTCCTGCATTATCAATTAATGTTAACCAAATAATTCCACCTACATCTCTTAAAACTCTTCTTGTAGTTTCTGTATCATTTTGACTTTGAGAGTTAAGACCTGGAGTATCAACAAAAGAGATATCTTTTAAAATATCCATTGGAGCATATAATGTTAAATATTTAACATCATCTAATTCATCTTTTCTTTGGTCTGTAAAATCTGCAATTGCATCAATACTATGATACTCTTCTGCACCTGATTTGTATGTAATTTTTAATTTATACTCTTCACCATAGTTAATAAAGTTTACTTTAGAAGTAACAGGAGTAATACCAGTTGGTAAAATATTTCTTGATAATAAAGCATTCAAAAAAGTTGATTTACCAGCGGAAAACTGTCCAGTGATAGCAACTTCCATTGGGTATCTAGCTTTTCTATTAAACTTATCTAAAATAGATCTTAATTGCACTGATGGCATAAAATCATCATCTAATAATAAATCTTTTACTCTATTTATTTCACCTACAATACTATCTTCATAAACTATTTCTTTCTTTTCATAGGCTGTTTTATATTCATTTATAAATTGTTGTAATAGTTTCATTTTTTACAACCCTCTTTTATTATTTCTAATTTTTTTAAGTTTTTATGTATTTGAAGAGATAGTTTATCTCTATTTTTATCATTATTTTCAAAAGATTTTATCTGTTTTTGAAGTATCTCTTCATCGCTTTTTAATTTATTTTCAAAGTGTTTTAGTGGAGCATTTAATGCATTGAAAAAGTTTTCAATTAACATTTGTGATACTTCATTTGCTTTTGTTGTGATATTTTCTTCAATAGTTGCAAACTCTTCTTTTAAGAACTGTTCTATTTTAGAATCTAAATCTTCTAATTTGTTAGCTTTTGATTTATTAACAGCATTTACAATTTTTGAAATTAATATATCATTTGAAGTTGTTAAAAAACCACTTTTAAAATCTTCTTGGAAAAATCCTCTTGCATCAAAGTTATCATTTTTATGTCCAATTGTAAATCCAAAATCATGATATTTTTGTTCACAAATTTCACCGATATTTTGAGATTTTTTAATAAATTTGTATCTATAATCTCTAATTATATCAATAATTCCATCTTTTATTGCAGTTTGAATTATACTTTTAGTTCTTGCATCTTCAGGTTTTTTCTTCTCTTTTTCATATGTATATCTTACATCACCTACAACTCTTTGTTTTATAACTGTTTGTAGTTCAATTAACTCTGATGTTAAAAAAGTCTCTAAAGATTTAATATAATTTTTTGAATCATCTTTATAGTATAAAATATCTTCTTTCATTGCTTGGAAGATTTTTTCATTTGTTGATTTCTTTTTATTAAACTCTCTTAGTTCTACTTCTAACTCTTCTTTTGATTTTGATAATAGTCTTAATTCATAATTTAAAGCAGAAGTTTGTCTATCTATTGTTTTAATCATTTGTGCTTTTGCACTTTTTACGATTAAATCACTTTTTGAACTATTTTTACCAAATAAAGAATCATTTAAATAGTTTTCTATTTCAAGTATACCTGTATCTTCTATTTTAAAACCAGCTTCTAAAGCTTCTTCTTCTCTACCAGTTCTATGTAAAAGTGCCATTTTCCCAGAAATAGGAATAAATTTTATAGTTTTTAAAATATAATCAAGTTGACTATCTTTATTTAATGCTTTAAGTTGTTTTTTTATAGATGATTTTGTATAGTCAATTACTTCTTGTAATTGTTCTTTTGATACAGTATCAGCTCTTGTAATAACTATTAAAAGTTTTGATATATTTTGATATAGTAATGCATCAATAATAAACTCAACGTCTTTTAATGTTGCACTTTGGCTTACATTCATAAGGTGTAGCATCATATCACAAGCAGATAAATACTCTTTTGTTATCTCTTCTCTTTGAATAACTGGGTCATCAAGACCTGGAGTATCAACTATTTCAATACCTTCTTCTAAAAACTCTAAATCAGATTTTAACTCAACATATTTAACTAAGTTACATTTTTTACCACTTGCTTCTGCTGAAGTAAATGCTGCTAAGTTATTTATATCAACACTATCACTTCTTGATTCTTCTTTTATATAATTATATAAATCATCTTTAAAAATAGATTTTGTTTCATCAATAAACTCTTTTATTGATTCTATTTGTGAAGCACTGTTTTCTATTCTTTCCCACTCATGTTTATTCCAATAAAAAACATTCGCACTTGGTGTTTTATCATATTTTACAATTGTTAAGTTTGCAGTCTCAGGAACAACAGCACTTCCTAAAATTTCTTTACCCATTAAGGCATTAAGCATTGTTGATTTACCTGCATTCATTACACCTGTAATACCAATAGAGAATTTTTGATTATTTATATAATCAACAGTTTCATCTAACTCTTTTTTTAACTCTTCTTTATTGAAAAGTTCTTTTAACTCTTTTATTGTATTTTCAATATCTTCTTTATGTTCTTGGAATGTTAGATTATTGTCAATTGCAATATCAGCGTTTTTTTCTTCTTCAACAACTAGTTCACTTGGGTCAAATAATGAAATTAGTTTTTCATTATCTGCATTATCTAATATATGCTCATTTTTTAAATATTCAAAAGTACTATGTAATTTTTCAATTTCATCTTTATTATTATTTTTTGAGATTATTTCTATTAAGTTATATTGTAATTGATATAGTTCATTAATTGTTGTAGGAGTTTTGTCAGTTATATTTTTACAAAGTTTATCAAAAGATTTTAAAGGTAAATATTTTTCATAATTTTTTCTTGTTGCGCTTAAAATAAGCGCAGCCACTTCAAAAAATTCAGCTTCATTTGCATTTTTGATTTCATAAGAAATCTCTTTTTTTACTTGACTACCGTGGTAAAGTAAAAAGTAATCGTTTGCTAAATTCATTTTATCTCCATACTTATAAAATAGAAAAAGTTAATTACCACATTACATGGTAATTAACTTTTTTTATTTGGTTTTGTTTTTTTGTGAAGAGAAAAACTCTTCACAATTTGAATTATTATCGTAATGATACTAACTTTCTTCTTAGATAAGCTATTTTATTTTGTAATGGTAAGTGTTTTGGACAATGGTCTTCACAAGCCATTAATGACATACAACCAAAAATACCATCATCATCACCAACTAATTCATAAAAATCTTCTGATGTTCTATTATCATGTGGGTCAACTTCAAATCTAGCTACTCTATTTAATCCTACTGGACCAACAAAATCTGGTCTCATAAGCATAGTACCACAAGAAGCAACACAAATACCACACTCAATACATCTATCTAATTCAAATGTATCATTTGCAACATCTGGGTCGATTCTTTCTTCCATTTTAGAAATATCAACTTCTTTATTTGAGTGAATCCAAGATTCAACTCTTTTAGACATTTTATCCATCCATTTACCAGTATTAACAGATAAATCTTTGATTAATTCAAATGCTGGCATTGGCATTAATTTTAGTTTTCCTTCTGGATAACTTGAAGTTAATGTTCTACAAGCTAATGCTGGTTTTCCATTGATTACCATACCACAAGAACCACAAATACCTGCTCTACATACAAAGTCAAAAGATAAGTCAGGGTCTAAGTTTTCTCTTATATAGTTAAGTGCAATGAAAAGAGTCATACCTGGTGTCTCTTCTAATTTATAATCTACAAAGTGAGGTTTAGAAACCTTACTTCTTGGATTAAATTTAAGTACTGAAATAGTTATTTCTCTACCTTTTTGTTCATTACTCATTATTTATCTCCTGCTCTTTCATTTCTTTCTTTATAATTCATAGGTAAGTCAAAGTGCATTAATGCATCTTGAATTTCATGTCTATCTTTACCATCAGCTTCCATTTTTTCTCTTAATTCATCAACTTCAGCTTGTCTTATTGCAGAATCTGGATGTTCAATAATCATACCTTTAGCACCATACCCTCTAAATGCTGGTGGCATTTCCATTTTCATAATATCTAATGGAGCATACTCAATTGTTGGTTCTAAATCTGTTGGGTTAGGCCATGTACAAAGTGTTCTATTTAACCAGTTTGCATCATCTCTTTTAGTATAGTCTTCTCTTGAGTGTGCACCTCTTGATTCAGTTCTATCTCTAGCACCTTTAGCAACACATAATGCTACTTTTAACATTTTTGGAACTCTATATGCTTCTTCAAGTTCTGGGTTACCAGCTCTCTCTTTTGATTTTACAGTGATTTGTTTTGTTTTAACTAATAGTTCTTTTAACTCTTCTACTGCTTCTTCTAAGTGTGGACCATCTCTAAAGATACCAACTTTATCATGCATAATTTCTTTCATTCTATTTTTGATTTTGAAAATACTTTCAGAACCATTGTATGATAAAATTTCATCTAAATATGCATCTTCTGCATCAACAAATTTTTGAATTGTTGCAGTTGGAATAGTAACATCATTTTCTAAGCAGAAATCAGCAAAATAGTTACCAATAATCATACCAGCAACAACTGTTTCAGAAACTGAGTTTCCTCCAAGTCTGTTAAATCCATGCATATCCCAACAAGCTGCTTCACCACAAGCAAATAGACCTTTTAATCTTGTAGATTCACCAGTTGGTTTTGTTCTAATACCACCCATTGAGTAGTGTTGCATTGGTAAAACTGGAGCCCAACCTTTTGGACCTTCATCAGCTGGATCAATTCCATTAAAGATTTGACAAATTTCTTGTACATCTCTTAGGTTTCTTTCAATATGCTCTCTACCTAAAATAGAGATATCTAACCATACGTGGAAACCATAAGGTGAAGGTACACCTTTACCATTTCTAATATGCTCAATCATTCTTCTTGAAACAACGTCTCTTGAAGCAAGCTCTTTTTTCTCAGGCTCATAATCTGGCATAAATCTATGTCCATCAACATCTCTTAAAATACCACCATCACCTCTACAACCTTCTGTTAATAAAATACCAGATGGAACAATTGGAGTAGGGTGGAATTGTACTGCTTCCATATTTGATAATGTTGCAATACCTGTTTCAATAGCAATTGCTGCACCAATACCTTCACATATTACTGCATTTGTTGTTTGTTTAAATACTCTACCATATCCACCAGTTGCAATACAAGTACCTTTTGCAACGTAAGCTTCAAGTTCTCCAGTAATTAAATCTCTAACAACAGCACCATAACATCTTCCATCTTCATGGATTAGTCTGATTGCTTCTTTTCTATCTCTAATGTCAACATCATGTTTTAAAGCTTCATTTGCTACACCAAATAACATTGTATGTCCAGTAGCATCTGCTGTATAACATGTTCTCCATTTTTTAGTACCACCAAAGTCTCTTGAAGTAATTAGACCATGTCTATCTTCATCTTCAGTAATTGTTGTTTTTTTAGCATTGATAACTGCATCTCTTGTTCCAGCTTTTACTCTAGACCAAGGCACACCCCATGCTGCTAATTCTCTAATTGCTTTTGGAGCAGTGTGTACAAACATTCTTGCAACTTCTTGGTCACATCCCCAGTCAGAACCTTTTACAGTATCTGCAAAGTGTAAATCTTCATTGTCCCCATCAGACATTTTAGAGTTACCTAATGAAGCTTGCATACCACCTTGTGCAGCAGCACTGTGTGATCTTTTTACTGGAACTAAACTTAAAACTATAGTACTTAGTCCTTTTTTTTGTGCAGCAACAGCAGCTCTAAGACCCGCAAGTCCACCACCTATTACTAATGCATCACAGTAATTAACTTTCATATTAAGCTAGCCTCCCATTATTATCTATTTTTAAAATTTGTGCAGTTGGAACATATCTTTTTCCATAATCAGCTTTATGTTCTAAACCAATTTTAATATATGCAGCAAGAGTAGCAAAACCTAAAACTAAGAAAAATACAGTTAATGCCCATTTTACTTTTTTTAGTGTTTTTCTTGTTTGTCTAGGGTTATTCCCATCAAACCAACCCCATTTAACACATAATCTATATAAACCAATTGTTCCGTGGAATTCTACTGCTAATAATAATAGAATATATAAAGGCCACATCCAATCACTTACAACTCTATCTGAACTTGCGTATGGTCCAATATCTCCTGGGTGACTTAACATAATATATAAGTGTACAGAACCTAAGAAGAACATTGCAAAACCAGTAAATGCTTGAATAAACCAAAGTTTTGTATCATCATGACCCATATTTTTAGAATGCGCTTTAATTACTTGGTATTGTTTAAAATTACCTGGTAATTTTCTCATCCCTAATGCAGCATGCGTAATAAAAATAATAAAAACAACAGCAACAGCTATTGAAACAAAAATTGGATTTCCCCCTTCAACAATAAAGCTTCCTTCCAAAGCTTTTGTAACCCCATACATAAAATCTTTGCTAATTAATATCGAAGATACCAATAGCATGTGAGCCCACATAAAAAGAGCAAGGAATAGCCCAGTTGCACTTTGAAAATAATCAAGTTTAGCTGGAAGTCTACTCTTCTTTCTTTCTGTAGTAGTACCAATATAACCTTCTATTAGGTCACTCATTTTACATCCTTTCTAGTGATATTACTAATCTTTAAATCGTAGCGAAATAATAGCAAAACTGTTCTTCAAAAATAATTATAAAATAATTTTAGCGGAGTGTACAAATATTGTACAAAAAAAGAAAAAATGTATAAAAAAAGCCCTTAAATAAGGGCTTTTTAAAAAAGAAGAAAAATAATATAATTTTAAATTGTTATACCTATTTTGTTACGTAATAACACATTTTATTTCATCATAAGTGATTGAACTGACATTTGAGCAATTTCAATCATAGTATCAATTCCCGGAATTGGGATAAAAAATACGATTGCACTACCAATACCACCTAAAACAGTTAGTATTGCAATGAATGCAATTGCATAAGTTGAAACTCTTTTATCATTAAATCCTTCACTTTTACAAGAAGCATTTGCTGGATAAAAATACATTACAGCTATAAGTTTAAAATAGTAGTAAACTGAAATAATAGTTGCAATAATTGCTAGTACAGCTAGACTTGTAAATCCTGCATCAATTGCTTCAGTAAACACATAAAATTTACCAATAAATCCAATAGTTGAAGGAATACCTGCTAAACTTAAAAGGAATATTGTCATCATTGCTGCAAGGTAAGGTCTCTCTTTTGATAATCCTTTGAAATCATCATATGTAACTCTTACACTTGTTTCTGAAATAATATGAGAAACTAAACCAAATGAACCAATTGCAGATAATAAATAAGCAATTAGATAAAACATTGTTGCATATGCAGCTTGCGAGTTTTGACCAACTGCTAAAAATGCTAATAGTAAATATCCTGTATGAACAATAGATGATGCAGCAAGCATTCTTTTTACTATTTTTTGTGTAATTGCTAACCAAGTACCAAATACTAAAGTTAATATAACAACTACATACATTATTGAATCCCAAAAATCAATAATAGATGTTATATCTTGTAAGAATACTCGCATAAAGAATGAGAAAATTGCAATTTTAAATACAGATGCCATATATGCTGTAATAATCATTGGAGCACCTCGATATACATCAAGTAGCCATGATTGGAATGGGAATGCAGCAATTTTGAATAAGAAAGTAAATAAAATTAGCGTTATACCAATATATACTAATGCTAAATCATTTCCTGAATGTGTTGAAATATATGTTGATATTTCTGTTAAATTTGTAGTTTGTGTTGCTCCATATATTAAAACAGTACCTAATAAGTAAAATGCTCCAATAAATGAACCTAAAACTAAATATTTAAATATAGCTTCAACTCTTTTGTTATCATCACTGTTGTATCCAACCATTACATAAATAGAAAAAGATGCAATTTCAAGAGCAATAAATGCTGTAACTAATTCGTTTGCATTTCCAAGTAGTATCATACCAAATAGTGCAAACATTAAAATTGTAAAAAATTCACCTTTAAAATATTTTCTATGAAGAAAATAGTGTTCACCAATTAATATAGTCAATAATGTTCCAGCAATTAATAATATTGTAAAGAAATTAGAAAAAGAATCAAATATCAAAACATTATTAAATATGTCACTATATACAGTTATTGAATATTCATCTGTAAATGTAGCTACTGAAAAACCAAGTGCAATAATTAAAAATACAGAAGATAAAGCAATGAAATATTTTGTACTAAATCTATCATACATACTTAATAGCATTAAAATAATACTTGCTACTAAAACCGTTAAAATTGGCATTAAAAATATTAGTTGATTCATTTCATTACTCCAATTTTTAAAATGTCATTGATATAGTGAGTTACAGTTGGCTCAAATTTATCAATAAAAATATCAGGATAAATACCCATTATAAATACTAAAATTATCCATGGTGTTAATCCAAGTATCTCTTTTATTTTTAAATCTCTCATATTTAAAGATTCACCATCTCTATTTTGTAATATTGCTCTTTGGAACATCCATAACATATATGATGCACCAATAATTACTGTAAGAGCTGAGATATAACCTAATGTATGATTAAACTCATAAATACCAAAAATAATTAATAATTCAGAAACAAAACCATTTGTTCCTGGAAGACCAATATTAGCAAATAGCATTACAGCAAATATTACAGTAAATATTGGAGCCGTTTTTGCTAAACCACCAAGTTTTTTAATAGATTTTGTTCCTGTTTCATCATGAATTATTCCTACAAGTAAGAATAATGCACCAGTTGCAATTGCATGTGCAATTATTAAATATAAAGCACCATTTATACCAAACTCATTTAATGAAAAAATACCAGCAGATATTAAACTTAAGTGAGAAGCAGATGAGTAAGCAAACATTCTTTTTATATCATCTTGCATAAGTGCAGCAATTCCAAAATAGATAAGTCCAAATAATCCAAAAACTACAAACCATGTTGAGAATTCAACATAGATATCTGGAAAAATAGGAATCATAAATCTAACAATTGCATAAACACCTAATTTTGCCATAATTGATGAAAGTAAAAATACTGCACCAGTTGGAGCATTTTTATATGTTTCCATAATCCAAGTATGAAGAGGAAAAATTGGAATTTTAATTGCAAATGCAGCTAAAAATGCTAAGAATAGCCATATCTTTTCATCATATGAAAGCGTAGTTATTTTCATTAAGTCTGTATATTGAAAAGACCAATGTCCAAATTCTGCATTAAAAGTAACACCAAGATAAAGAATAGCTACAAACATCAATAAAGAACCAGCCATTGTATAAACTGTTACTTTAATTGTTGTGAAAACTTTGTCTCCAAATCCATAAATACCAATTAGTAAAAATACTGGTAGAAGCATAACTTCCCAAAAGAAGTAAAATAATACAACATCAAGAGCAAGTAATGAACCTGTAACTCCTGTTTGAACTAAAAGTAAATTAATCCAGTAACCTTTAGTTCTTCCTTCCCATAGAAGTAAATAAGAAGTAGGAATTAATATAGCAATCATCATCAAAATAGTTAGAGAAAAACCATCTAATCCAATGTAGTAATTAATACCAAAACTACTAATCCAAGATGTATTTGTTACAAATTGCATACCCGCGCTTGGTTCAAACTGTAAATATAGCTTTAATACTAATGCTAAAACAACAGTTGTTGTTAAAAAAGCTATATTTCTAACAGCTTCAACATTTTTTGTTGTAATCATTAATCCAAAAGCTACAACTGCTGGTAAAAATATTATAAAAGATAAAATATCTGCACTCATACTACAATCCTAACAAATTATATAAATATATAAAGATACAACACATACCAACTAACATAAATGCAGCATAAAATCTAACATTTGCATTTTGTATCATTGCAACTTTTTTTCCAAATGAAATAAATCCATCACAAATACTCATAATGAATCCATCAATTATTTTCTCATCAACTACTTTGTCTATAAATGTACTTAGTTTTTTACTTGTTTGAACTAATACTTTGTCATAGAACTCATCAACATAGAATTTATTTGCAATAATTCCTTCATCACTTTCAGGTTTATATACATCAAATTTTGCATATTTTTTATATGCAACTAGAATACCTGCAAGAGCAACAACTACTGAAATAATCATTAAGATATATTCAGTTGAGTGAGATAAGTGTAATTTATGAGAATTAAGTTGTGATAACCAAGTATCAACTCTTGTTTCTCCACCAAGAACTTCTGGTAAATTTAAAAAACCAGCAGCTATTGCACCAATTGATAATATCAATAATGGAATAGTTATTGTTTTTGATGTGTATGTATATTGTGCAACATGCTTAGTTGGAGCAACAAATACTACAAAATAAAGTCTAAACATATAAAATGCAGTTAAAAATGCAGTAAATATACCAATTGCCCAAATTAAATATTCACCATTTTGAAATGCTGCTGCTAATATTGCATCTTTTGAAAAGAATCCAGAAAAAGGAGGAATTCCCGATATTGCAATAACACCAACTAAGAATGTAAAATGAATAATTGGTAATTGTGCTCTATGTTGTGCAATTTTAAAAATATTTTGTTCATGGTGTAAAGCTATAATAATTCCACCTGCACCCATGAATAACATTGCTTTAAAAAATGCGTGTGTAAATACATGAAATAAACCAGTACTATAAAAACCAAGTCCTACACCTATAAACATATATCCCAATTGAGACATAGTTGAATATGCAAGAATCTTTTTTATATCTTGTTGTCTTGTTGCAATTATTGCTGCAAATAGTGCAGAAAAAGCACCAATATAAGCAATAAAAGTTCCAATATCTTCTATTCCACTATATAAAAAGTGGAATCTTGATACCATATAAACCCCAGCTGTTACCATTGTTGCCGCATGAATAAGTGCTGAAATTGGTGTTGGTCCTGCCATTGCATCAGGAAGCCATACATATAATGGAATCTGTGCTGATTTACCCATAGCTCCAACAAATAGTAAAAATCCAGAAAGAATTAATAATTCAGTTGGTGCATTAGAAATATTTGCTTCAATTGTTGAGAAACTTAAAGAGTTTGCATCAATTGCAAAGAATAGAGTAACAACTCCTAATAGAAAACCAAAATCCCCAACTCTATTTGCAATAAATGCTTTATTCCCTGCAAGAACATTATCTTTATCTTGATAATAAAATGCGATTAATAGATATGAACAAAGTCCAACACCTTCCCAACCAATGAAAAGTATAATTGGATTATCTGCTAACACTAAAATTAACATTGATGCTAAGAAAAGATTGAAATAAGCAAAGAATTTACCAAATCCATCATCACCTTTCATATATCCTATTGCATAAATATGAATAAGCCAACCAATGAAAGTTACAAACATAGACATGAATATTGCTAAATTATCACCAAGTAATCTCATCTCAATATTTAAATTACCAATAGAAATCCAAGTGAATAAATCTTGTGTGAAAACAACTTCTTCATCTTGCATTTGTAAAAATAGACATAGTGTAATTAAAAAAGATATTAAAGGAGTAATTGTTCCAATAAGAGCAAATATTACTTCAGATATCTTTTGTTTTTTTACATGATAAAAGTAAAATCCTGTATTTAATAAAGAACCAATTAATGGAGCTAATATTATCCAAACTAATAAAGGAGTATTCATGAATTTTCTCCTTGTGTTAGTGTATTAAATACATCTGTATCAAGAGATTTTTTTGATCTAAATAATAGAATAATAACAGATAAAAATATTGCTGCTTCAGCTGCTGCAATTGCTATTACTAAAATAGAAATTATTTGTGCATCTAAATTAAAATGATATCTTGCAAATGTTACAAAAAATAGTGTAATTCCATTTAGCATTAATTCAATTGACATATATATTACAAAAATATTTCTTCTTGCAATTACACCAATAACCCCTATTGAAAATAGTATCATTGAAACAAATGCATATGATGTTAGACTTATCATTATTGTTCTCCTCTTTTTTCTTTAGGCTTTCTTCTTTTTGCAAGAACAATTGACCCTACTAATGCTACTAAAAGTAGAATAGAAATTAATTCAAAAGATACAAGCCAGTTATTATATAATGCCATCCCCACTGGTTTTATATCTCCAAAATCTGTATTTGTGATACCTAAATCTTTACTAGGAAGATTTGATATAGCTTTTAAAACTAATACATTTAAAGGAATCATTAAAATAAGACCTAATCCAATTAAAGGATATTTTTTAGGTTCATTTGGTAAGTCTTCTTCTTTGATATTAAGAAACATCAAAATAAATAGTATAAGAGTCATAATTGCTCCTGCGTATACTATTATTTGAACCATAAATAGAAAACTTGCACTTAACAATGCAAATAAACCACCTATTGATAACATAGTTATTAATAGACCTAATGCACTATAAATTGGACTTTTATTTATTAACATTGCGATTGCACCAGCAATTGCAAAAGCACTTAATGCAAGAAAAATAATATCAGCCATCATTTAAATCCTTTGAACGCTCATTTGCCATAAGATACTGTTTATCAACTACAAAATCTTCTCTTTTCGAACCTGTAAATGAAAAAATGCCAGTATCCATTCTAATTGCATCACATGGACAAGCTTCAACACAATATCCACAATAAACACACTCTAAAAGGTCAATTTTAAATTGTTTAGGTTTTTTTTCTGCAACTCCATCAAATCTCTCTTCTGCATCAATGAAAATACATTGTGCAGGGCAAGCTGTTGCACACATATAACATGCTACACATTTTTCACTACCATCAGACCATTTAGTTAGTCTATGTACACCTCTATATCTTTCAGTTAAGTCATCAGGTTGTACTTCTGGGTATGACATAGTTCTTAAATTTGATGTATCTTTTAAGTTTTTGAAAAAGTGTGTAAAAGTTGTTTTCATCCCACCTGCAATTGCAGGTAGATATAACTTATCTTTTAATGACTGTCCATGTCTTGGTACTACTTTTATTCCCATATTAACTTCCTGTAACTACAATATATGTTGCTGTTATTACGATATTTAATAAAGATAAAGGTAATAACACTTTCCAACCTAGCATTTGAAGTTGGTCATATCTAAATCTAAGTAATGTCCATCTAATCCAAATAAATACTAAAGCAACTAGTAAAAATTTAATTATAAATGTCAATACTTGTAAAACTGCTACTGTAATAGCAACGCCATTTGCACTTAATCCAGTTGATAAGAACCAAGCAAATAGTGCAACAACTACTATCGCAATTGTCCAAAACACTTTTGTTAAAATTGCAGTCTCTTTTGCTCTTATATTTGTTGAATCTTCCCAATTGTTATTTTTCTTCATCCATTTTGTTAAGAAGAAAATTTTAAGTGGAACAATAACTATTATTGCAACCATTACATAATCAATATTATCTTTAAGTGTTTGAGTATCTAACCAAGGTATTTGATATCCACCAAAAAATAGTGTTACAATTATTGCACTTGCAGCACACATAGCAGCTAATTCACCAACTTGAAAAAGTCCAAATTTCATAGCTGAATACTCAGTATGATAACCTGCAACAATTTCAGATTCACCCTCTGCAATATCAAAAGGTGTTCTATTTGTCTCAGCAAATGCTGTTACTATAAAAATTAATGCTGCAAGAGGTTGCATAAACACACCCCAAGAAGGAATAAATCCTAATAAAGTATCACCTTGTGCTGCAACAATATCACCTAAATGGATTGAACCATAAGTTAATAACATAGATACAACAGCTAAGGCCATTGCAGCTTCATATGAGATAACTTGTGCAGTAGCTCTAATTGAACTCAAAATACCAAACTTACTTCCAGATGAATAACCACCAAGTATAATTCCATAAGTAGATAATCCTGCATATGCCAAAAACCACATTACTCCTAATTGAATAGGTAATGCCTGCATCATGATTGATTGTCCATCATATACTAAATTATCAGCAAATGGAATTACTCCAAATGTTAAAAATACACAGAAAAAAAGTATTATTGGTGCTAATGAAAAGAAAAACTTATATTTAATATGTGAAGGTGTAAAATCTTCTTTAAATACTAGTTTTAACATATCAGCAACACTTTGTACTAATCCACCTAATCTAATAGGTCCTATGCTACATCTATTTGGTCCAGCTCTATCTTGAATAAAACCTGCAACTCTTCTTTCCCACCATACTAAAACAGGAGTCATACCTGTTGCTAATGTAAGGGAAATAATTATGTTAATAATAATTGCTATAATAGAAACTGTTGTCATATATTTCCTTTTTCAACCATACTTTTTAATTCTTCTAATAAAGAAGTAACACTTAAAGCTGGATTTTCTTTACTCATTTTAGATACAACTTTTTGTTTTATACCATCACAGTTTATGTAAGTTCCACTCTTTTCATAAAAAGATGAAACTGGAATTGCAACATTTGATTTTCCAAGCGATAAACAGTTATGAGAAAAACATGTTATTACTTTTTTATTATCAAGTAATGATAAATTCTCATCAAAATAGTTATTATCAAAAACAACAACTAAAGAAGCATTATTTAACTTATCATTAAAATCTTTTTCATCATCACTAATGTTATACTCTTTAAAAGCAGCTCTATTAGCACTTCTATCACTTTTTCTTAAATAATCATCACCAAATGAGTTATCAATATAGTTTGGAGAATATCCAGAAATTTTTGAGTTTGTTAAAGATGCAAGAGAATTAATATTTTGTAGTTCTTCACAAGATAAGTTTGGACTAACAACAAATAATATATTATCATTAGTAGCTACTAATTTAAACATTGCAGCTAATGAATTTTCTAATGTTGATTCTTTAGAATCTACTATTGGAGTTAAAAATCTATTTTTATTTTCATCATGGTAAGATAATCTTCCCTCATCACAGATAAAATGTCCATTTACAGAGTTATTTACTCTTGGTCTAAATCTAAAAATTTGGTCATCTTTATATTTCTCTTTTCTGTGATCAACATGGATATTACAACCTTTTGAACAACCTTTACAAATAGCATCAAAAGTCTCTAAAAACCATACTCTTTGTTTGAATCTGAAGTCTTTACTTGTTAATGCCCCAACAGGACACAAGTCAACAACATTCATAGCATAAGGGTTAGATAAAGGTCTTCCTGGAAAAGTTCCAATTACAGAATGATCTGCTCTATTTATTACTCCAAGCTCATTTGTTCCTGTGATATCAGAACAGAATCTTACGCATCTTGTACATAATACACATCTCTCTTGGTCTAACATTACATTTGCACCAAGATCAACTCTTTTTCTAGCATGATTTTTACTATCAACATTCACTCTTGATTCATAGAAACCTGATTGCATATAATAATCTTGTAGTTTACACTCTCCTGCTTGGTCACAAGTAGGACAATCAATAGGGTGATTTATTAGCTCAAGTTCTAAAATATCTTTTCGAACTTTTTCAATATTTTCACCTTTTGTTCTTACAATCATACCATCTTTAACAGGTGTATCACATGCAATTTGAGGTCTTTTTTGACCCTCTATTTCAACCATGCACATTCTACAGTTTCCATCTTTCCCAAGTGCTTGGTGATAGCAAAAATGAGGAATATGTATTTTCTCATCTAATAAAGTATCAATTAGAAGCCCCCCTTTTGGAGCCTCTAATTCTTCACCATTTACTGATATTTTTACCATTTCACTCATATCTTGATATCTCCTTTAAGTATCAGCAATTTATTAGTTACCTGTATATAATTGTCTTGGTCTTGCAATTTTATGTGAAGGATCTTGTTTTAATTCTGACCATTGAGAAATCCATCCTGGAATTCTTCCAATCACAAAAATTGGTGTAAACATAGCAACTGGAATTTTTAATGCAGTTAAAATAACACCAGAATAGAAGTCAATATTTGGATATAGTCCTCTTTCTTTAAAGTAATCATCACTTAATGCTGCTTCTTCAACTGCATGAGCGATATCTAATAATTTAGAATCAAGATTTAACTCTTCTTTTAATTGGTCTTGTAATTTTTTAAGAGTTTCAGCTCTTGGGTCTCTATTTTTATAAACTCTATGTCCAAATCCCATAAGTCTAAATGGATCATTTTTATCTTTTGCTCTTGCAATATATTCTGGTACATTTTTAACATCACCAATTAATTTTAATTGATCCATTACTTTTTCATTTGCACCACCGTGTGCACTTCCCCATAATGCTGCAATACCAGAAGAGATAGCTACATAAGGATGAGCTTCAGTTGAACCTACGTTTCTAACAGTAGTTGTAGAAGCATTTTGTTCATGGTCTGCATGTAGAGTTAAGATTGCATCAAGTGCATCAACTTCTACTTGTTTGATTTCGTCATTTAATCCATTTCCAAGGTATTTCATTTTTCCACCTGGATAAGATCTTAACATATATAAGAAGTTTTCAGTAAAGTATCTATTTACATCTGGATAAATCAGTGGAGTTCCAATTGAATTTCTATATGCCATTGCTGCAATAGTAGGCATTTTTGCTAAAATTCTTCTTCTCATTGTTTTAAATTCTTCTTCATCTTCTAAATGTAAGTGGTCTTTATAAAATGCAGATAAAGCAGTAGTTGCTGCACCCATTGTAGCCATTGGATGAGCTCCATCTGGTAATGCATCAAATAATCTAATAATGCCTTCATTTAAAAATGATCTATGTCTTATTTCTAAATCAAAGTTTTTTGATTCTTCTTCTGATGGTAATCTTCCCATCATTAATAAATAAGAAACGTCAAGGTATGATCTTTTTCCAGCAAGTTCTGTAATATCATATCCTCTATATCTTAATTCAGAATTTTCACCATCAATAAATGTAATTTTAGACTCACAAGATGCAGTTGAAGTATAACCTGGGTCATACGTAAACATACCTGAATCTTTATAGAATGTTCTAATATCTACAACACTTGGTCCTCTTGTTCCATCAATAATGTTATATTCATAAGAAGTACCAGTTCTATTATCAGTTAATGTCATTGTATTTTTTGCCATATTTTTCTCCTTGAGTTAATTATTTAATTTCTTTTATAAATTCGTCTTCAAATTTGATTAGAATACTTTTTATAATATCTTTAACAGCTGGTGCAAACACGCAGATTGTCTTACCGTTCATTGTGTCACATACATCCAAAATTGTTTCTAAATCTTTTTTAGTACCTTCGCCAGCTAATACTTTTGCAAGTATTTTATCTATCCAACCACAACCCTCTCGACATGGAGTACATTGTCCACATGATTCATGATGATAGAATTCGATTAAGTTTTTAGCAACATCAACCATATTCATACTATCATCTATAATCATCATACCTCCTGTTCCAAGTGTTGAACCTATATCCCACATTGATTCATAATCAAGAACTGCTTTTTCAACTTCGCTTGCAGTTAAAATTGGGCATGAAGAACCTCCAGGGATTACAGCTTTCAATTTCTTTCCATCTTGCATCCCTCCACCAATTTGATTAATAACATCAATCATTTTGTTTCCAAAGGCTAATTCATAAACTCCAGGATTTTTTACTGGTCCACTCATCGCAAATAGCATTGTTCCTGGTGATTTTTCAGTTCCATACGCTGTGTATGCTTCGTAACCATTTTCAACAATAAAAGGAACTGTTGCAATAGTTTCTACATTATTTACAGTCGCTGGATTATCAAAGAACCATTCACACTCTTTTCCATGAGGTTTTAATCTAGGATGTCCTCGTTTACCTTCTAAAGACTCAATTAATGCAGATTTCTCACCACAAATATAAGCTCCACCACCTCTATGAACAGTAATGTCCATTCTATAATCATGTCCCATTACTTTTTCACCAATAATACCAGCATCATATGCTTCTTTTATCGCTTCATTTAATCTATCGATGAACCATTTATATTCACCTCTTACATAGATATATGCATCATGTGCATTAATTGCATAAGAAGAGCAAATAATTCCTTCTATTAAAAGATGTGGATCGTACTGAAAAATTTGTCTATCTTTAAATGTACCTGGTTCTGACTCATCACCATTTACAATTAAGTATGCAGGTCTTGGGTCATCTTTTGGCATTAATTTCCATTTTGGTCCACATGGAGCACCACCTCCACCTTTTCCTCTTAATCCTGATTTTGTAACTTGATCCGTAACATCATCAGGTTGCATTGAAAAAAGTTTTTCTATTGAAGAATATCTTCCATTAGCTTTTGCTACTTCTAATTTATGTGAATTAGGAATATCGAAATTTTTACTTACTACTTTTACTAGCATCTCTACACTCCTCAATTACTTTCTTTAAAGAATCAATACTTTGATTCTCATGATATTCTCCATTTAGTGCAAACATTGGAGCACCCCCACATGCTCCAAGGCATTCTACCTCACTAAAGTGAAAAAGTCCATCTTCACTAGTCTCTCCAGGACCAATTCCAATTGTATCTTTAATAAATTTCTTTAAATCTCTACTTCCCATAACCATACAAGATAGAGTTTTACATAATTCTATGTGATATGTACCAATTGGTTTTAAATTAAACATAGTATAAAATGTTGCAAATTCATAAATTTCTATTGGTGTTTTATTTAATTTATCTGCAACAAAAATCATCGCATCTGGACTTACCCAACCTTCTTGCTCTTGTACTAACCATAAAGCTGGAAGCATCATCGAATTACTATTTGGGTATCTTTTTATCTGTTCTTGAAACTTTGCTTCATTTTCAGGTGTATATTTAAATTTACTCATTATCTATCAAACTCCCCTGCAATAAAGTTCATACTTGCCATTGTTACAATAGCATCAGCTAACATTCCACCTTCAACGATTCTTGCATAAGCACCTAATGAATAAAAACATGGTGGTCTACATTTTATTTTATAAGGTGTACCTGAACCATCACTTGTAATATGGAAACCTAGTTCACCATTTGCAGCTTCTGTTGATCCATAATATTCACCTTTAGGAACTTTTATTCCTTCAAAAGTTAATTTAAATTGATTCATTAAACCTTCGATATTTCCATAAACATCTTTTTTCGCAGGTAAAAATACACCTGGGTCATCAACATTTAATGGACCATCTGGAAGTTCTTTCATCGCTTGTTTTATAATTCTAATTGATTGTCTTATCTCTTCAAATTTAACCATTATTCTGTCATAAACATCTCCATGACTTCCAACAACAATATCAAATTCAAAGTTTTCATATCCATAGTAAGGTGCATTTTTTCTTAAATCAAAAGCAACTCCAGCTGCTCTTAAGTTAGGACCAGTTATACCTGCGCTAATTGCAAAGTCTTCTTTAATTACACCTACATCTTGAGTTCTATCTAGGAAAATTTTATTATGTTCTACTAAAGATAAAGCATCTGCAATACCTTTTTCTACTTCTTTTATAACTTCATCTAAATCTTTTTCAAACCCATCGTATAAATCAAATTCTAATCCACCGATTCTTGTATATGAGTTAGTTAATCTAGCACCAGTTAATTTTGATAATAAATCATAAGTTTTATCTCTTGGTGTAAATAAGTACCAAAAGTTTGTTAACCCACCAAGGTCAACCATGTTTGCAGCATTACAAACTAAGTGGTCAATAATTCTACTTAACTCACCAATAATTACTCTAATTATTTTAGCTCTTGGTGTTATTTCAATATCTAACATCTCTTCAACAGCTTTTGAATAACCTATATTATTTAATATTGCACTACAATAGTTTAATCTATCTGTATATGGTATTACTTGAGAATATGTATGTGTTTCACACGATTTTTCAAACCCTCTATGTAAATATCCAACTTCTGTTACACATGCTTTTATAGTTTCACCTTCCATAGCAACAAAATTTCTAATAGTACCATGACTTGCTGGGTGAGATGGTCCAACATTTAAAAACATTAAATCTTCATGGTCTTCTTTTGTATATCCATAAGATTCTAATAAAGGATTCATCTCATCCATTAAACTTTCTGTTTCTGTACAGATTTGTCTTTTTGTTGTTGGATAATCTTTTCTTAAAGGATGACCTTTAAATTGGTGGTGATTTAAAACTCTTTTTAAATTTGGATGACCTTTAAAGATAATTCCATATTGGTCATAAGTCTCTCTTTCTGCCCAGTTTGCACTATAAAACATATCTGATATTGTATCAACAGTTAAAGTTGCATCATCTACAAAAGTTTTTACAGTTATAAATTTTTTAAATGTATGGTCTCTTAACACATAAACAACTGCAAATCTACTATTTGTAGTATCTGGATAATTTAAATAATCAATTGCAGTAATATCTAAAAGTAATGAGTATCCATCATTTTTAAGTTTGCTAATTGTATTTCTTATTTCATTTGAGTTTATTAGAAGTTCGTTTTTATGCATCTAAGAATCCTTTATGATCTCTTTTTTCTCTATCATCAAGTACTGATTCTCTTTGTGCTTTTTCTTGAATTCTCATAACTGCATCTAATACAGCTTCTGGTCTAGGAGGACATCCTGAAACATATTCATCAACAGGAATAATTTCATCAATTCCTTGCACTGTTGTATAGTTATCATAAAAACCACCCGAACATGCACATGCACCCATAGAAATTACCCATTTAGGTTCACACATTTGGTCATAGATTTTCTTTAAAATAGGCGCTTGTTTATATGTAATAGTACCTGCAACTATCATTAAATCTGCTTGTCTTGGTGAAAATCTTACAACTTCTGCACCAAATCTAGATAAATCATATTTTGCACCAACTACTGACATAAATTCAATACCACAACATGCAGTACCAAAAACCATAGGCCATAATGAATAAGATCTACCCCAGTTTACTGCATGATCTAATTTAGTAGTGATTATAGAATCACCAAATGAAGACTCTGCTCCTAATCCCATGATAACGCCTTTTTCTTATAAATATAAATTAATCCTGCAAATAACAATGCCATAAACATAAACATTTCTGCAAGTCCTAAATATCCAAGTTCTCTAATATTAACTGCCCAAGGGAACATGAAAATAATTTCAACATCAAAAATTACAAAAAGGATTGCTACTAAGTAGAATTTGATAGAAAATCTTAGATTTGTTGTACCTACAGGGTGAGATACCCCACTTTCGTATACTGTATTTTTTTGTTTGTCATCTTTATTGTTTGGCCCTAAGTATCTAGTTAATACAAAAACTGATACTAAAACTAGGCCCATAATAACAAAGACACTTCCTGCTAAAAGTAGTTCTGTCGACATCTTGATTTATCCCGTATTATTTAATTATGTATTGATTGTACAATATTTTATTGCCACAACAAAGTCATTCCTTGATTATTTTACACAATAATTTAAATAGTGAGAAAAATTGTAATACTTTAAAATAACTTTTTTTTTAACTTAAATTAATTAACTAAATTCATTATTTAAATCTATTAATGCCTCTTTTAACTCCTTATTAGGAAGAGAAATATTTAATCTAAAGTATTTATTTGCTTCTTTACCAAAAGTAAGGCCATCATTTAGTGCAATACCGCTTTTATGAAGTAGTCTTTGAAAGATATTTTTATGCGTATCTTCAATTTTTGAGAAGTTTAACCAAACTAAATATGTTGCTTCTGGTTTATTAAAAGTGATATTTTGATTTAAATTTTCACTTAAGGTTTCAATGTTTTTATTTAGGTAATTTAGTAACATTTCTAACCATTGTTCACCTTTATCATAAGCAGAAGATATTGATTCTATACCAAAAATATTTAAAGAAGTAATATGTCTTTTTTCTAATATTTGCTCAATATCTTCTTTTATTTTATTATTTTTTGTAATTATGTAAGAACTTTTTAATCCTGCTAAGTTAAATGTCTTACTTGGTGAATTAAGTAAAACTATATTGTTATGATATTTTTTATCAAGATGTAGAATTGAAGTGAATTTTTTGAAAACTAAATCAGAATGAATTTCATCACTTATTACAATAATATTATTTTCATAACATATTTGCATTAGTTGTTCTAGTTCGTCTTCATTCCATACTCTTCCTACTGGATTATGAGGAGAACATAAAATAAGAAGTTTTGTTTTTTTAGTTATTTTACTTCTTAAATTGTCAAAATCCATTGTATAGTAATCATTATTATTTGAAAGCTCATTTAATATTAGTTTTCTATTGTTATCTTTTACTACTGAATAAAAAGGGAAATATACAGGTGTTTGAATTATAACTTCGTCACCTTCATTACTTAAAGCTTCAATACATGCACTAAGTGCAGTAACAACTCCGGTAGTAAATTGTATATCATTTTTTGAAAAAGAGTTTATATTATGTCTTTTTTTGTACCAAGATATTATGCTATTGTATGTTTTGTCTGTTATTACTGGATAACCAAGAATTTGTTTATCAAAACATTTTTTTAAATCTTCTAAGATAAAATCAGGAGTTTTGAAATCCATATCTGCAACCCAAAGTGGTTTTGCATCTTCTATATTGAAATATTTTTTCAATCCATCGTATTTAACACAGTCAGTGTTTTTTCTATTTATATGTTCATCAAAATTATAATTAATCATTTTGCCTCTATTATAAACTAAATTTTATGGATATAATGATATAAAAATAAAATTAATTACAAATAAGGTTTTTTATGGAAAAAGCAATTGAATTGTTGAAAAAACATAATTTATTGAAAATCATTGATGAAGAATTAGATATATATTTAGAAATTCCTCATGTTGCATATGTGGAAGTTAAAAAAGAAGATTCAAAAGCAATACTATTTACGAATCCAGTTGATAAAAAGAGTGGAAAGAAGTTTGATATTCCTGTTTTAATGAATGTTTTTGGTTCAAAAAAAGCAGTTGAACTTTTTATTGGTGAATCAGATAAGATTGGTAAAGAAATAGAATCTTTACTAAAAATGAAGCCACCTGTAACTTTTAGTGAAAAATTATCTACTTTTGGAAAATTGTTTGCACTTAAAAATACAATACCAAAAAAACTAAAAGGAAAAGGTGAATGTCAAGAAGTTATAAAATTAGGTGAAGATGCAAAATTATCTGATTTACCTATATTAACTACTTGGGAAAAAGATGGTGGTCCTTTTATTACAATGGGACAAGTATATACAACTTCATTAAATGGCGAGATGAAAAATTTAGGTATGTATAGACTTCAAGTATATGATGATAACAAACTTGGTATGCATTGGCAAATACATAAAGATTCAAATCACTTTTTTCACGAATACAAAAAAGCTGGTAAAAAAATGCCAGTATCAATTGGAATAGGAGGTGATCCTATGTATATTTGGTGTGGGCAAGCTCCTTTACCAATTGGAGTTTTTGAGCTTATGTTATATGGCTTTGTTAAAAATAAAAATGCACAATTAGTAAAATCAATTACAAATGATATTTATGTACCAAAAGACAATGATTTTATTATTGAAGGTTTTGTAGATACAAGCAAAATGAAAATAGAGGGTCCTTTTGGTGATCATACAGGTTATTATACATTAGAAGAAGAGTATCCATTTTTAGAAGTAAGTGCTATTACTCATAAGAAAAAACCTACATACCTTGCAACAGTTGTTGGTAAACCACCATTAGAAGATAAATATATGGGATTTGCAACTGAAAGAATATTTTTACCATTATTAAAAACAACTGCTCCTGATTTAATTGATTATTATATGCCAGAAAATGGAGTTTTCCATAATCTTATTATTGCAAAAATCAAAACTTTATATCCAGGACATGCAAGTCAAATGATGCATGCATTTTGGGGAGTAGGTCAAATGAGTTTTGTTAAACATGCAATATTTGTAAATGAAGATGCACCAGAACTTACAGACCACGATGAAATTACTAAATATATTTTAAATAGAATTGATATAGATGATATGCTTGTATCAAGAGGTGTTGTTGATGCACTAGACCATTCAAGTCCAAAATTTGCAGTAGGTGGAAAGTTAGGATTAGATTGTACAGGTGAAGAGATTGACGAGTTAGGAATAACTTTATTATCTGATGAAGAGTTATTTGAAAAAATGACAAATATAACTGATGAGGTAAAGAGTTTAAAACAGTATTATATAAATACAAAAAATCCTGTTACTGTAATTAGTGTAGATAAAAAAAGAAATCAAAAACATCTTTTTGAAGATTTAAAATCTGTATATGAAAATATTAAAATATTAGTAATTGTTGATGATGCAAATCAAAATGATGTAAATAACCCTTATATGTTAATATGGAGAGTTGTTAATAATATCGATTCAAATAGAGATTTATATATCGATTCAAATACAGTTTGTATTGATGGAACAAATAAAAATAATTTCGATAATTTTAAAAGAAGATGGCCAGGAGATGTAGATTGTACAAAAGAGGTTATTGATTCTTTAAAACAAAGAGGAATTTTAGATATTGATGAAGAGTTTGAAAAAAGATTTCAACTATAATAAATAAGAGTTTTTACTCTTATTTATCAATAATCTTTATATCTTCTTTATTTATATGTAAATACGCATTTTCATTGCTATTTATATTTTCAATATTCTGCATTTTTACAATTAGTGTGTGATTGTTGAACTTTGGAAGTTCTATTACTAATTCATAATAATCTCCACAAAAAGATATATCTATAACTTTTACTTCTATATCACTTTTTTGTAAAGAAACTTTAGAACTATCTATTTTAATAATAGCAACTTTTGTGTCTTCAATTTGTAAATTTAATTGTTTAATTAATTCATTTGGTAATTGATTTATCTCACATAAAAAATTTGCAACATATAAGTTTTTAGGATTATCAAAAATCTCTTCTGCACTATCAAATTGAAGAAGTTTTTTATCATTAATTACACCAATTTTATCAGATATTGTAAGTGCTTCTTTTTTATCATGAGTAACCAATATTGCACTTAGATTCAACTCTTTTATAAGTGCTTTTAACCAAATTTTTGTTTTATATCTAAGCATTGCATCTAGATTTGAAAAAGGTTCATCAAGCAATAAGATTTTAGGATTATTTGCTAAGGCTCTAGCAATTGCAACTCTTTGTTGCTGACCACCAGATAATTGATGTATCTGTTTCTTTTTATGCTCAAGTAAATTAAACTGTGACAATAATTCATCAACTCGTTTTTCTTTTTCTTTTTTAGATAATTTAAAGAGTGCAAATGCAATATTTTCTTCTACATTAAGGTGTGGAAATAGGGCATAATCTTGAAAAATATAACCTACTTCTCTATTTTTTACATAAACCTCTTTTGAAGAAACACATTCATCTCCTATACAAATATTTCCATTGTGCTCTTTTTGTAATCCCGCAATTGATCTTAAAATTGTAGTTTTTCCACAACCACTTGAACCTAATATTGTTACAATTTCCCCAGGTTTTACATCAAAACTAATATTCTCTAATATTTTTGTATTTCCAAAAGAAACGCCAAAATTTTCTATACTTACCATAAATTAAGCCTTATTCATATTTTTTGCTAATAATAAAACAGAAATCATTCCAATAAGTAAAATAAACATAGATGGAACAGAAGATTCTGCATATTGAGATTGTTGTGTTAATTCTAATGCCAAAATTGCTAATGTATCATAGTTAAAAGGCCTTAGTATCATAGTTAGAGGTAACTCTTTTATAACTTCAATAAATACAATTATAAATGCTGAAAAAGCAGAGTTTTTTAATAAAGGTGCAAAGATTGTAAAGAATGTTCTTCTTTCATTTACATTTAACATTTTTGCAGCATCATCATAAGTTTGAGGGATTCTACTAAAACCTGCTTCAAAATTATTAATACCGATTGCTAAAAATCTTACACAATATCCAAAAACAATTGCTAAAATTGTACCACTGATAATATATGAAGATGTAAAAAAATCAATTACGTATTTATCTAAAAATGAGAAGAAAGATAATATCCCAACAGCAATTACAGCACCAGGTATTGAATATCCTAATTTTACAATTTGCGTTAGAATTGAAGATGTTTTATCTTTACTTTTTCTAATATTATATACAAATAAAAGTGCCATTGCTGTAATTATAGTTGAACTTATAATTGCAAGTGTTAATGTTTGATATAAAATTTGCATAAATTCTTCATCAATTATATCTTTGTATGTTATTGCAAACCAATAGCTAAGTTGTCCAAAAGGAAGTAAAAAACCAAAAAAGAAAGGTATAAAACAGGCAAATATTGCTAAAAATGCTTTAAATCCTGTCAATTTTACTTTATCAATTGGTTTAAAATCTTTACCAGAACTTTTGAAAACTCTATTTCTTCTTTGTATTCTTTCTAATACTATTAATAAAAATACAAATGTCATAAGTATACTTGCTAATTTAGCTGCATCATTTATACTTCCCATCCCAAACCAAGTTTTAAATATACCAGTTACGAAAGTATTTACTCCAAAATAATCCATTACTCCAAAATCAGCAACAGCTTCCATAACAGCAAGTGTAACACCAGCAACTATTGCAGGTCTTGATATAGGAATAATTACTTTTCTAAGTATTTGCCATGAAGATAAGTTAAATGTTTTTGCAGCATCAATAATAGAAGCAGATTCAAAACTCAAATAACTTTTACAAATTAAATAAACATATGGATAAAGTACAAAAGACATTACTAGAATTGCACCTTCAATAGACATAATATCAAAGAAAGGAACTTCATTTATATTTTTCCCTATTGTATGTAATACAAATTGAGTTACTGTTCCTGCTACATTAAACATTCCTCCATAAATATATGCAACAATATATGTGGGTATTGCAAAAGGCAAAATTAGTGCATAATGAAAAAACTTTGAAAATTTAAATGTATATATAGAAGTCAAATATGCAGTAGTAAATCCTAATATTGTAGTTAGAATAGCAACTCCTACCATAATATATAGTGAGTTTGAAATATATGTAAAGAGTAGTGTATCTTTTAGATGTTGCCAATTATCGCTATGCCCAATAAAAAGATATAGAAATATTATAATAGCAGGTGCAGATATAAGTAGTGTAAGAAATACACTACTTATTTTTATTTTTGAAATGTTTCTTTTCAATTATTATTTCCAACCAGCAACATCAAAAGCCATTACTGCTTCTTTGTTGTATTTTCCTAGTTCATTTAAAGAAATACTATCTGGTGTAAATGTTCCCCATGCTTTTGCAATATCTGTATTTTGAACACCTTTTAAAACTGGATACTCAAAGTTTTCTTGAGTAAATATTTTTTGTGCTTCTTTAGATGTTAAAAATTCAATAAATTTTACAGCATTTTCTTTATTTGGTGCATATTTTGTAACAGCAGCACCACTGATATTTATGTGTGTTCCACCATTTTCAAATTTAGGAAAGAAAACTTTAATTTGTTTTACTGATTCAGCTTGAGATAAATCATTATTTCCTGCCATTTTTCCAACATAATATGTGTTAACTAAAGCAACTTTTCCTATTCCATTTGCAATTGCTTTTACTTGATATATGTCATTTCCTTTTGGAGAAGCAGCTAAATTTGAAACTACACCTTTAGCCCATTTTATTGCATAATCTTTTCCATGGTGTGCAATCATTGCTGCCATTAATGATTGGTTGTAGATACTATTTGAAGATCTTACCATCAGTTGACCTTTAAATTTTGGATCTGCTAAATCTTCATATGTAGATAGTTTATCTTTCATTCCTGAACCAATTTTATAAGCAGTTACTCTTGATCTAATTGTAACTCCAAACCACTCATTGTCTTTATCTCTTAAATTTGCTGGAATATTTTTTATTAAGTAGTCTGAATGAATAGGTTGTAAAATACCTTCTTTTTTAGCTTGATATAATCTTCCTGCATCAACAGTAATTAGTACATCAGCTGGTGATTTTTTACCTTCTGTTTCAATTCTTTTTATTAATGCACTAGCTTTTGCTTTAACTACATTAACTTTTATCCCCGTTTTATCTTCAAACATTTTAAATAATTTTTTATCTGTGTCATAATGTCTATGTGAGTATACATTAACTTCTCCACTTGCAAATAATGAAGAGGCTAATATTACTGCGCTTAATGCAATTCTTTTTATCATTTATCTTCCTTTATTGATAATAGTTATTGGAATTATAATTTTTAAAAGCTTTTATTCAACTGAATACTAATAACTATTATCAAATAATTAAACTTTATCCAAATTTATTTTTTATTTGATATAATATTGTTTTATTTTAAGGTTATATATGAAAATAATATTTGAAGCAACTATAAAAGAGAATGGAATAGGTGGCTGGTATATACAACTAAAAGACACTATAGATGGCAGAATAGAAAATTGTAATGATTTAGAAGAGTTTTCTATTACTATTGAAAAGATGGGTGAGGATTATGGTGGCAACATCGATGAAGTAAAATGGAATGTTGATGAAAATGTTTTACCAGAACACTTAATGGAAGTAAAAAATAAAATGGCAAAATACCACAAGGAATTATTTGATGATTCTAATGATTGATAATTATGACTCTTTTACTTATAATATTGTTCAATATTGTAAAGAATTGGGTGCTGATTTAAAAATAATAAGAAATGATGAATTAACAGTTGACGAAATAGAGAAATTAAATCCTGAGAAGATTATTCTTTCTCCTGGACCTGCTACACCTGATGATGCAGGAGTTTGTTTAGATGTAATAAAATACTTTGCAGATAAAAAACCAATTTTTGGAATTTGCTTAGGACATCAAAGTATTGCACAAGCATTTGGAGCAAAAGTTATTAAAGCTCCTAATATGATGCATGGAAAAACATCAAAGATAAAGATATCAAATAAATCTGATATTTTTAAAAATTTACCTGAAGAGTTTACTCAAACTAGATATCACTCTTTGATTGTTGATAAAAATAGTATAAATGAAGATATTATTCCAACATCATATAGTTTAGATGATAATGAGATAATGTCTTTAGAAATAAAAAATAAAAAAATTTATGGAGTACAATTTCATCCAGAATCTATCATGAGTGAATATGGTTATGAGATGATTGATAATTTCTTAAAATTATGATAATTCAAAGCAAAAATCAATACAACAAAATTGTTTATTTTTCTTTAATAATTACTACAATAGTGTTGATTTTTGTTTCAAATACTTTAAGTATATCTTATAAAGAAGCACTTAACTTTTTTCATAACAATTCATTGTTGTCTATCCTAACTAATATTTCTACTACAATTTTTGGACAGAATGATATTGCATTAAGATTACCTTTTTTATGTTTTTATTTTTTTAGTGTAATTTTACTTTATGTAAATACGAAAAACTATTTTAAATACCAAGTTGATAGAGCAATCTCAACTATTATATTTATGTTTTTACCTGGAGTTTTAAGTGCTTCACTTTTAGTTAATAGTGCGATTGTTGTAACTTTTTGTACACTTCTATATATCTATTATTATCAAAAAACAAATAAACATAACTATTTTTTCTTAATTGTTTTTTTATTTGTTGATAACTCCTTTGCAATACTTTTTCTTGCAATTTTCTTTTATTCTATGAGTAAAAGAGATAATCTTATGGTTTATATTAGCTTAGTTTTATTTGGTTTATCAATGGGAATATTTGGATTTGATAGTTCTGGAAAACCAAAAGGTTTCTTTGCTGATACATTTGCAATTTATGCATCTATCTTTTCTCCTTTTCTATTTTTATATTTTTTCTATTCTATGTATAGGTTAGGTGTAAAAAATCAAAGAAGTTTTGTTTGGTATATAAGTGTTACTGCATTAATATTTTCGTTTATTTTTTCATTTAGACAACAAATATATATTGAAGATTATGCTCCTTTTGTAATTATTGCTATTCCTTTAATGGTAAGACTATTTTTTCATTCTTACAGAGTTAGATTAAGTGAATTTAGAAAAATACATAATTTCTTTGCTCTTTTAGTTTTAATTACACTATCTTTAAATATTGTGATTACTATATTTAATAAACCCTTGTATCTATTTCTTGACAATCCTAGAAAACATTTTGTTTATAAATATCATGTTGCAAAAGAATTAAGTGAAGAGTTAAAAAAACAACATATTAATTATATTACATCTAGTGATGAAAAGTTACTATTAAGATTAAAATTTTATAAAATATATAAAGGGAAAAAATATTATATAAGCTTAAATAAGTTAAGTGATTATACTTACTCTTTTCCGATTAAATATTATGGAGTAACTGTATCAACCGCATACGTAAAAAAAATATGAAAAAGTCATTTTCTTTATTAGAATTAATATTTGCAATAACTTTACTATCAATCGCATTCTTTTCTTTCTCCTTCAATACTTCAAATTTAAAAGTCAAAAAAATAGATTTAGCAACTAATAGATTAATACTATATTTAAAAGAGACAAGATATCAAGCTTTATTAGATGATAAAAAAGAAGATAGTAATAAATTGTGGCATAAAAAAAGATGGACATTAAAGTTTTTTAATTGCAGAAATAAAAAAGGAATATATTATTCAATTTTTTCTGATGAAAATATGACAGGACATCCAAATAAAAATGAGAGTTTAATTGATCCTTTAAATAATAAATATGTTTATAGTAGTAACAAATGTGAATATGATGATTCTACATCAAAATATACATTATTAACAAAAGAATATAATATAACTAATATAGACGTAAGTTGTAAAACAGATTCATCTTTAGGAAAAATATCTTTTGGCTCTGATGGCTATGTATATAAAAAGTTAAGCAATAAAGATAATGAAAGTGATAAATATAGATTAAATAAGCCATGTAAAATAATAATAGAGGATAAAGAAGGGGAGAGAAGAGGGATAGAATTAGGAGAAAAAGGTGAAATAAGTACAATTTCAAAAATTTAAGCTTTAATTAAGCGTAAGCTCTTGACAAAGG
>NZ_PDKG01000012.1 GCF_004116725.1 Arcobacter sp. CECT 8986
GGTGGAAAAAGCGAAGTGGAAATACCCAGCTCCATTCCGAACCTGGAAGTCAAGCACTTCAGCGCTGATAATACTGCACCTTTCAGGTGTGGAAACGTAGGTCTCTGCCAGCTCTTGAGTTTATTTTTAGGCTTAGTTATTTATACTTTCTCAAGTGTCTTTAACTAAGCCTTTTTTTTACCCTGATTTTTATCCCCCTTTAATCTCTATTTTTATTCTATTCTATATTCTATTTCATTTATCTTTATTATTTATCTATTTTATTGTTCTTACTGTTTATTTTATATGATTCATCTCTTTCCTTTGTTTCTTTTCCTATTACTCCGTTTTCATTCATTTCTTATTAATCTTTTA
The DNA here is from genome assembly GCF_004116725.1 of Arcobacter sp. CECT 8986. Lineage (NCBI taxonomy): Bacteria > Pseudomonadati > Campylobacterota > Epsilonproteobacteria > Campylobacterales > Arcobacteraceae > Arcobacter > Arcobacter sp. CECT 8986. Next base: position 355 of record NZ_PDKG01000012.1, read on the forward strand.
TGGATATAATTCCTTCTTTTTTTACTACTTTAATTAATTATTTTATTTAATAAATAAAATAAAAACTAATCATAATCAAATATCCATTTTTAGGCTTTTTTAGTTATTTTTTTTACTTTATTTTTACATAATATTTTAGTTATTTTTAATAATTATTACACTTTTTATTCAATATAGTTACAATTAATTGTTTTTTTCTGTAATTTGGCTTTAATAGCTAAAATTATTACATTTTTATAAGTTTTATATTATATAATCATAAACTTTATATAAAGGAAATATTATATATGTTAGGTAGACTTAAGAATAGGAAGATTAAATTTTCTATTAAACATGCAGTTTCAAAATTTATACTTTCTTTTTTAATTGCTTTTTTTATAGCTATAGTTCCAAACTATATTGGACTATCAAAAGAAGCAGGATTAATGTTATTTATTTTATGTTTTTCAGCTTTATTATGGATGACAGAAGCAATTCCTACATTTGCTGTGTCATTTTTGATTATTGTGCTAGAAATATTTCTTCTAGGCTATCATGATTTTAATTTTGATAGTAATTCAAAAGAGTGGGTTTACTATCTAAAACCATGGTCTTCACCATTAGTATTTTTATTTTTATCCGGTTTTATTTTGGCTATTGCTGCATCCAAGACAAAGTTAGATTTATGGTTAGCTAAAAAGGTAATCTTTTACTTTGGTTCAAAACCTCATAATATCTTAACAGGTTTAATGCTAATTACTTTTATTTTATCTATGTTTATTTCAAATACTGCTACAACTGCTATGATGATGACTATGTTACTTCCAATACTTAAAAATATGAAAGAGAATAATCCTTTCCAAAAAGCAATACTATTAGGAATTGTTGTTGCTGCTAATATTGGAGGAATGGGTACAATTATAGGAACACCACCAAATGCTATTGCTATTGGTATATTGGGTGATAAAGCTCCATCTTTTGTTGGTTGGATGATGCTTGCATTACCACCAAGTATTATAATTGCGGTTATATTAAGATTTATACTTTTAAAAAGGTATCCTTCAACAGAAGAGACAATTAATATTAACAAATTAAAAAAAGTATCACATTATGATGATTCAACAACTGAATTTTCAAAAATTCCAACAATTCCAAGTTGGAAAAAACTTTTAGTTATTGGTGTATTTATTTTTACTATCTTGCTTTGGTTAACTGGACCATTTCATCATATACCTACTCCTGTGGTATCTTTACTTCCTATTGTATTTTTTACAATTTTTGGAATAATAACAACAGATGATATAAGACAAATTAGATGGGATGTAATTATTCTAATCATTGGTGGACTTTCTTTAGGTTCTGGTGTAGTTAAAACAGGTCTAGACCAATGGCTTGGTGCACAAATTGATTTAGAGGGATTAAATATATTCTTAATTATTTCAATATTTGGATTTATAGTAATCTTAATTTCAAACTTTATGAGTAATACAGCAGCGACAAATATTATGTTACCTTTAGTTGTAGCATTAGGGAGTACTTTAGGTGGTAGTGTTGTTTCTTATATGATTATTAGTGTTGCATTATGTGCTTCATGTGCAATGGTACTACCAGTATCAACTCCTCCAAATGCAATAGCTTATGCAAGTGGACATCTAGAATCTAAAGATTTCTTATTTATAGGCTTAGTTGCAGGTATTGCTGGGCCTTTTCTAATTATAACTTTATTAAGTTTATATTCATAATAAAACTAGCTAATCTAAGCTAGTTTTATAAATTCATATATTTATATAAATTTTTCTTGACAATCTTCTTTTTCAAATGATATAATCATCATATGATAAAAATATCATATGAAAGGATTTTAATATGAAAAAAACATTTAAAGCAGATAAAATAGCTTGTTCTGGATGCTCAAATATGATTAAAGCATCTTTAGAAGATACATTTGGTGAGATTGTTGTTAATCTTGACGTTACACCTAAAGAAGTAACAGTAGAGATAGAGAATGAAGAACAAGAACAAGTATTTAAAAAAGAGATGAAAGAACTTGGATTTGAGATAATAGGTTAATATGTTAAATCTTGATGAATTAAAACGTTCATGTTGTGAAGGTACAAGTCATATTCCTGAAATAAGAGAAGTTCTTCCTTCCGCTGAGAATTTAGTAAATATATCTTATATTTTTAAAGCCCTTGCAGATTCTACAAGATTAAAAATGTTGTATGCTTTATTAGATTATGAGATTTGTGTTGGAGAAATGGCAAATTTACTTGAAATACCTCAATCTCATGTCTCTCATCAATTTAGAATCTTGAAAAAGTATGGAATAGTTGATTTTAGAAAAGATAAAAAAATGTCTTTTTATCACATAAAAGATGAATATATAAAAGCACTTTTAAAAACTATGTTAAAAAATATAAAGGAGTAATATGTCAAAAGAGAAAATAAATTTAAATATCTCGGGAATGACTTGTGTAAATTGCTCTAATGGTATAGAAAACTTTTTGAAAAGAAAAGAGGGTGTATTAGATACAAAAGTTAGTTTTGCTTCAAATGAAGGAGAATTTACTATTGATACAGACCTTTTTTCAAAAGATAACTTGATTGCAAATATTGAAAAATTAGGTTACAAAGTAGAAGAAGATTTTTCAAAACTTGAAGAAGAACAGATAAAAAGTTTTGAGAAATTAAAAAAACTATTTTTTACTTCACTTATTTTTACTCTAGGAATTTTTGCTCTAGTTTTTCTACAATTATTTGATGATAAAACAACAAAAACAGTTATATTTGTATTTGCCTCAATTGTTCAGTTTTATAGTGGTGCAAGATTTTATAATCTTGCTTATAAATCATTAAGCAATAGAAACTATGATATGAATGTATTAGTAGCTCTTGGAACTAGTGCTGCTTATTTTTATTCTACATTTGTACTGTTTCTTCCTAGTTTATTTCCTGAGCATTTAAGATTTGTCTATTTTGATGGTGCAGCAGTAATTATAACTTTTGTTTTACTTGGTAGATATTTAGAAGCACGTTCTAAACAAAAAGCAAGTGATTTTTTAAAAAAATTAATGAATTTAGCCCCACAAGAAGCAAATCTAGTTTTAGAAAATAGTGAAGTAAAAACTGTTTTAGCAAATAGCTTAGAAATTGGAAATGTAATATTAATTAAATCAGGTGAAAAAATACCAGCAGATGGAAAAATCATAGAGGGTAAGGCAGATATAGATACTTCAATGATTACAGGAGAATCAATGCCTGTATTTAAACAAGTAGATGATGAAGTTTTATCGGGAACTTTAAATACAAATGGAGTAATTAAAGTGGAAGTTTTAAAACTTTCAAATGATACAACTTTATCAAAAATAATTACGCTTTTAAAATCTGCACAAAGTAAGCAAATTCCAATTAGTAGATTTGCAGATAAAATTGCAAATATATTTGTTCCTACGGTTATTATTATCTCTATTCTTACATTTATAGTTTGGGCATTGCTTGGAGAGTTACAAAATGCAATATTAACTTCAATTAGTGTATTAATTATATCTTGTCCTTGTGCTTTGGGACTTGCAACTCCAATTGCAATTGTAAGTTCAGTTAGTAGAGGTGCGAAAGAGGGACTTCTAATCAAAAATCCAGAAATATTAGAGATAATAAAAGATATAAAATATGCAGTTTTTGATAAAACTGGAACACTAACTAAGGGTGAAATCAGTGTAGAAAATACTGATATTAACTCTAAATATTTTGCTACTATTTTATCAATTGAGAGTCTTAGCGAACATCCTATTTCAAAAGCAATAGTAAATTATATAAAAGAGAAAAAAGATTTTGAAAATATCAGTGTGGATAGTGTTGATATAATTGCTGGAAAAGGTATCAAAGCAAAAATAAAAGATGATATTTTCTTATTAGGAAATGAAAAACTTCTACTTGAAAATGATGTAAATATATTAGCTAAACATAAACAATTTTTTGAAGAGCAATTAGAAAAATCAAATGGTGCAATACTAGTATCAATAAACAGTGAAACAATAGGTTCTTTCTCTTTAGTTGATAAACTAAAAGATGATGCAATAAGTATGATAAATGATATAAAAAAAGAAGGAATTAAACCTATACTATTAACTGGAGATAATAGTATAACTGCTAAAAAAATTGCACAACAGTTAAATATAGAAAAAGTATATAGTGAAGTGATTCCTACTCAAAAATATGAAGTAATATCACAACTTCAAAAAGAAGGGAAAGTGATGTTTGTAGGAGATGGAATAAATGATGCTCCTTCTATTAAAAAAGCTGATATTGGAATTACATTAAATTCTGGTTCTGATATAACTAAAGATGCCGGAGATATAATTTTAGTAAATAATGAATTGTCTTCAATTTCAAAAAGTATTCATTTGTCAAAAGAGAGTATTAAGATTATAAAACAAAATCTATTTTGGGCTTTTGCATATAATGCAGTTGGAATTCCTTTGGCTGCTGGAGTTTTTTATTCTTTATTAGGTCATATGTTAACACCGATGTATGCAGGAATAGCTATGAGTTTTAGTTCTGTAACGGTAGTATTAAACTCATTAAGATTAAAAATCAAAAAAATATAATCAAAAAAAAAGGCCAGTTGTAAAACAACTGACCTTTTACTTGGAAAGAATGACAGCTTACAGTCTACTTTCGTATCTTCTAAGCATGTATAATCTTTTAAGCATTTTCTTTCTAGCGTTAATTTTTTGTTTTTTTCTGATCTCTGTCATTGGTTCAAAAAATCTTCTAGCTCTAGTTTCAGTAACAATTAGATTTCTATCACATTGTTTCTTAAACCTTCTATATGCTTCGTCAAAAGATTCATTCTCTTTAACTTTAATGCCTGGCACTAAAATCACCCTCTTTCTTTTAAAATTTGAACTCGCATTATATTTAAAGTTAACTTAATTCCTATTTAATCAATTTAAGATATAATAATTAAATTTGAAAAGAAAGGTTGAACAATTGAATTTAACTCATTTAGATGATAAAAATAGACCTAAAATGGTAGATGTTTCAGCAAAAGATGATACTTCAAGAGTTGCCGTTGCTTCTGGTGAAATCTCAATGTCACAAGAGGCATTTGATGCAATTATCTCAAATAATACAAAAAAAGGGCCAGTTTTACAAACAGCAGTTATTGCAGCTATTCAAGGTGTAAAAAAGACTTCTGATTTAATTCCTATGTGTCATCCTTTGTTATTAAGTGGTATTAATTGTGATATAGAAGAGTTACCTCAATTACCAGGATTTAAACTATTTGTTACTGCAAAATTAAAAGGCCAAACTGGTGTTGAGATGGAAGCTTTAACAGGTGTTAGTGTAGGGTTATTGACTATTTATGATATGGTTAAAGCAATTGATAAATCAATGATTATCTCTGAGGTTCAATTAGAGCATAAATCTGGTGGAAAAACAGGTACATTTGATAGAAAAGATATATAAGGTTTGAAATGATTGATTTAAGTAAAGAGACTTTAAAGTTAGACTATCCTTGTAATTGGATTTATAAATTAGTATGTCATCATGATAAAGATATAAAACAAATTATGAAAGATGTATTAGATGATAGAGAACACAGTGTAAAGCCATCTAAAGTAAGTAGTAAAGGTAAATATAAAAGTTATGCTTTAGAGCTTTTAGTTCATAATGAAGATGATAGAAAAGAGTTGTATCGACTTCTAAGTGATCATGAACATATAAAAATGATAGTGTAAGACTCAAAAAATGAATAGAAGAGACTTTTTCGATAAAATAAAAGTTGCAACTGTATTAGGAATAACATATCCTACAATTTCAAGTGCACATACCAAAATAGCTGATTCAATAATCACAGCAAGTGATGAACAAACTCATAAAAAAGATCTTTTTGTAGAAGATATTGAGATAAAAGATTTTGAGAGTGTAAGAAGAAAGTTAAGACAAGTTCAAAGATATGTGGGATATGGAAATTTTAATATCATTAGCTTTGATGATATGTTAAGAACTGCAAAATATTCAAATAAAATTGAGGCTTTTTCAAAAGCTGAATTAGAATTTTTAGAAAAAACATTTTATATTAATCCTTCTCAATATGGATTTTATGGTAAAAAAATATCTCCAAAAATAACAGAAGCTATAAATAAAAAAGATGTTGTGAAAATACCAAGAACGGGGCATTATTTATTTAGAGGAAAACCAGAACATACATATTATGAGATGAAAAAAGATATTGGTGATACAATGGTTTTAACTTCTGGTGTTAGAAGTGTTGTAAAGCAAATGAAACTCTATTTAGATAAAGTGTATAGAACAGAAGGTAATATAACAAAAGCATCAAAATCTTTAGCTCCTCCTGCATATACATATCACTCTGTTGGTGATTTTGATGTGGGTAAAAAAGGTTTTGGTTACAATAACTTTACTGCAAGGTTTGCATTGACAAAAGAGTTCTCTGAAATGAAAAAATTAAAATATATAGAGATGAGATATACAATCAATAATAAGGACGGTGTAAGATATGAACCTTGGCATATTAAGGTTATTTAGTTTTTTATTTATTTGTTTATTTGTAACAAATTTAAATGCAGCAATTAAAGATTTGGATTTTGATTTAATAAAAAGAGGAGATAACTCTTTAGATAATACTATGCTTATTGTTGGTGGAATTCAAGGTGATGAGCCTGGTGGATTTATGGCAGCTTCTTTAATAACAACACATTATACAATTGAAAAAGGTTCTGTTTGGGTTATTCCAAATTTAAACTTCTATTCGATTATTAAAAGAAATAGAGGTCCTTTTGGAGATATGAATAGAAAGTTTGCAAAAATTTCTAAAAATGACCCAGATTATACAAAAATTGAAAGAATAAAAGATTATATATTAAAAGATAATGTAAAACTTGTATTAAATTTACATGATGGAAGTGGATTTTTTAGAAAGAAGACTGTAAATGGAATTTATGCTCCTTATAGATGGGGACAAAGTTCAATTATAGACCAAACAAAAATTGATGTAAAAAAATATGGAAATTTAGAAGAGATTTCTACTTTAGTATGTAAACATGTAAATGATAATCTAATTAGACAAAGAGATAGATATCATGTAAAAAACACTCACACAAGAATGGGTGATAAAGAGATGGAAAAAAGTCTTACATATTTTGCAATAAATCATGGAAAACCAGCTTTTGGAAATGAAGCTAGTAAGAATTTACCTTTACATGAAAGAGCATATTATCATCTTTTAGCAATTGAAAAATATATGGATATTATGGGTATAAAATTTCATAGAAATTTTGATTTAAATCCAAAATCATTAAAAAATGTAATAGATAATGATATTTATATCTCTTTTTATAATGATAAAATAAGACTTCCTTTAGGTGAAATAAGAAATAAAATAGGATATTTTCCTGTAAAAAAAGATGGAAAAATTGATTTTAAACCAAGTAACCCTTTAATGGTAATTATTAAAAATGATGAATCATATAGTATTCATTATGGAAATAGAAGATTAGCAAGACTTTTCCCTGATTATTTTGATATTGTAAATGAACTTGATAAAGTAAAAGTGAATATCGATGGTGTTGAAAAAGAAGTTGAAATTGGCTCTATTGTAAATGTTGAAGATAATTTTTTAGTAAAAAAGAGTAAAGATATTAGAGTTAATGTGATTGGTTATGTAAATAATACTTTTGAAAATGAGTCAGGATTAAAAATATCAAAAAGTGATATTATAAAAAGATTTTCAATTGATAAAAAAGGTAAACTTTACAGAGTTGAATTTTATAAAGACAATAATTTTGTAGGAATGATTATAGTAAACTTTGATAATAAAAGTCCTATAAGCAATAAAGACTTATCAGTATTAAAAAACAATAAACTAAGCTCAACTAGTCTTTAGTGAGCTTAGAATTGTAAATCAATAAGTTCTTTTTTAAATAGTTCTTGATTTAGTTTTTTACAAGCATTTTTATAAAGTTCTTCGATTCTTTCTTTATCATCTTTCATTGTTTCTTGTAAATTTTCAATAGTTTCACCAGATTCAATTGCTATAAAAACTTTATACTCTTTTTTTGTAAATTTTCTTTTTAAAACTTCTTGTAACTCTTCTTCTGATTTTAATGTTCCAACAAGTTTTTCAATCTTATTTGTAATTGATTGTGTAAAATTCATTACTTTTAATCCTTTGATTTTATAAAAATGTATTATATATTATTGGTGCTTTATTTTAACTCTTTATCCATTCATTTAATCTATTTATATCTTCATATGATGTCATATCAAGTTTAATAGGTGAAATAGATACATAGTTCGCTTTGATTGCTTCAAAATCACAATCTTTATTTTCACTCTCTTTCCAAATTAGAGGATGAAGTCCAATCCAATAATACTCTTCACCTCTTGGATTTAGATGTCTTGAAGTATCATTTCCATACTCTCTATATCCAGCTTTTGTAATTTTTATGCCTTTACATTCATCCTTTTTTACAGGAGGAATATTTATATTTAAAAATTTTCTTTTTCCTATTGGAAATTCATCTTTTAATATTTTTTTTGCAACTTTAGCAATAACATCTTTTGCAAGTTCAAAATCCCATCCATTTTTAATATCATGACAACGGTCTTTGCAAACTTGTGAAATTGCAATTGCTGGAACTCCATGTAAAACAGCTTCCATGGCTGCTGCTGCAGTTCCACTATAAGTCACATCTTCACCCATATTTGCACCAATATTAATGCCACTTACAACTAAATCAGGTTTATAACCATCTTTAAATAGATTATGAATAGATATAAACATACAATCAGTTGGACTTCCATCATCTATTTTATAAAAATCATCTTTTACATTTTCCATTCTTAGTGGTTTATCTAATGTAAGTGAGTGACCACATGCAGATTTATTTCTAGCAGGTGCAACAACTGTAAGTTTAGCAATAGGAGAGAGTGCTTTAATTAATGCTTTTATTCCTATTGCATCAAAACCATCATCATTTGTAATTAATATTTGTTTCATTAGTCTACTTTATAAACTCCCTCTATTGATTCTAGTAAAGACTCTACATTATTAGCAACTTTAAAACCTGTATCAAGTTCAATATCTCCAAGTTTTGATTTTACTAATATTTTTAATTCTCTTTTTCCTTGATTGTTTGCTACAACTTCGAAAAGTTTATACATAATATCTTCACTATTTGAAAAAGGTACAGCAATAGTTAAAGGAGGCTCAATTTTTTCAGCTCTTTTAACTCTTTGTTTATCTTTTTTTGCATCATTTAAATCTTCGATTTTTCTAAGACTCATTCTTGTGAACTGGTCATCTTTTGATATTCTTACTTTAAATGCAAGTGGTTCTTCTTGGTATTTAAAATCATTTTTCAATTCATTTAATTTATCTTCAAACATCATAAGTTCAATATTTCCATGTAAGTCCATGATATTTAATATTGCAAACTTATTTCCTTTTTTAGAGATTTTTTCAGTTATTGTTTCTACTTTTCCAACAAATAAAACTTCACTCCCATCACTAAGTTCATCTATTTCAGAACTTAATGTATAACTAATTCCATCTAATTGTTCTCTATATTCATCTAATGGGTGACCAGATACATAAAATCCTAGAGTATTTTTTTCAAACTCTAAAATCTCTTTTGAACTATATTCTGGTAAATGGTCAAGTTCAACAGTAACTGTTGTTAGTTCTTCATCATCTCCAAAAAGTGAACCTGTTGCAAGTTTTTTTGCTTGCATAGCTTTTCCTGCACCCTCAACAATAAGTTCTATTTGTTCTAGTAATGCTTTTCTACTATATTCAAAACAATCCAGCGCTCCAGCTTTAATTAGAGATTCTATTACTCTTTTATTTACTTTACTTGCATCAATTCTTGAAATAAAATCACTTAAGTCTTTAAATTCTCCACCATCATTTCTTGATCTTAGAATGGATTTAATGGCAACATCACCAGCACCTTTAATAGCACCCATACCAAACATAACAACTTCTTTGTCATCAATTTTTTTAGCTGAGAAAACTAAGTCTGATTTATTAATATCAGGTGGGAATAAGTCAAATCCTAATCTTTTTACTTCATCTACGTATTTAACAACTTTATCAGTATTATCTTTTTCAAGAGTAAGAAGTGCTGCCATAAATTCTGATGGATAGTAACATTTTAAGTATGAAGTATAGAATGTTACCATTGCGTAGGCTGCTGAGTGAGATTTATTAAATCCATAACCAGCAAACTTAACGATAAGGTCAAAAAGTTCTTCGCAGTGTTCTTTAACATAACCTTTTTTTACACCACCTTGGGCAAACTCACCTTTTAGTCTGTCCATCTCTTCTTTAATCTTTTTACCCATTGCCCGTCTAACAAGGTCAGCTCCACCAAGTGAGAAGCCACCCACACTTTGTACAATCTGCATAACTTGCTCTTGATAAACAATAACTCCGTATGTTGTTTCAAGTATTGGTCTTAGTGGTGCATCAAACTCATCATAGAAATAACTAATTTCTGCACGACCATGTTTTCTATCAATAAAGTCATCAAGCATTCCTGACTCCATTGGTCCTGGTCTATAAAGTGCAAGAACGGCAATAAGATCTTCGAAGTTTGATGGAGCAAGTCTTTTACATAAATCTTGCATACCATCAGATTCTATTTGGAATAATCCAATTGTATTTCCTGTTTGAATTAAATCATAAACTGCTTTATCATTTTCATCAACATGAATAAAATCAATTCTTTTTCCATGTCTTTGTTCTATTAGTTTATTTGCTTCTTCAATAACTGTTAGGGTCTTAAGACCCAAGAAGTCGAATTTAATTAAGTCGACGTCTTCAACAAATTTACCATTATATTGAGTGGCTAAAGTATCCATACCAGAAGGTTTAAATAGAGGTGTTTTTTTCCATAAAGGTTCATTTGAAATAACAACACCAGCAGCATGAGTTCCTGCATTTCTATTTAGACCTTCTAGTGCAAGTGCAAATTCCCAAACCCTTTTCGCTTGTGGGTCAACTTCGCATAACTCTTTTATTTTTGGTTCTTTTTCCCAAGAATCCGTTAAATTAATACCAAGTTCATCAGGAATAAGCTTAGCCATTGCATCAGCTTTTGCATATGGCATATCAAGAACTCTAGCTACATCTCTAATTACCCCTTTTGCAAGAAGTTTACCAAATGTGATAATTTGAGCAACGTTTGCACGACCATATTGTTGAATAACGTACTCAATGATTTCACCCCTTCTACTTTGGCAGAAGTCCATATCAATATCGGGCATTGATACCCTTTCTGGATTTAGAAATCTCTCAAAAAGTAATCCATATGGCATTGGGTCAAGGTCTGTAATAAAAAGACAATATGCAACTAAACTTCCTGCTGCTGAACCCCTTCCTGGACCTACTGGAATTCCCATTTTTTTAGCAACAATTACGAAATCCCATACAATAAGCATATAACCTGGGAACTTCATTCCATTGATAATATCTATCTCTGTTTGTAATCTTTGTCTATACTCTTCGTGTTTTTCTTTTGGAACAATCTCTAATCTTTTTTCTAATCCTTCCCAACACTTCAATTCAAATAGTTTAATATCATTTAATAAAGAATACTCTTCATCTGGTTCTGGCATATCTTCATTTAATTCTGTTAATTTTTGTCTTGTAAATTTAAAGTTTGGTGGAGTAGGGTTTCCTAGTTTTATCTCTAAATTACATTTTTCAACTATCTCTTGAGTATTTTCGATTGCTTCTGGAATATCTGCATATAGTTTTGCTATTTGCTCTGGTGATTTTAGATAAAATTCATGAACCGAGTGTCTTAATCTATTTGGGTCATCATAAAGTTTATTCATCGCAATACACATAAAAGCTTCATGTGGTTGAGCATCTTTTTGTTCTAAATAGTGAGTATCGTTTGTTACAATAACTTTAATACCTGTCTCTTTTGAGATTCTTAATATTTGGTCATCTACAAATAACTGGTCACCAATACCATGTCTCATAATCTCTAAATAAAAATCATCTCCAAATATCTCTTTATACTCTAAAGCAATCTCTTTTGCTTTTTCATACCCTTTTGCACCATTTCTTACATTTCTTTCATTTTGAGTATTTAAATGCCAGTTTACTTCCCCTTGTAAACAAGCAGCAGAACAAACTAAACCTTCAGAATTTTCTCTTAATAGTTTTTTATTTATTCTTGGATAGTAGTAGAACCCATGCATATAAGCTTGCGAACTTAGGAACATTAAATTTTTATATCCTGCATCATTTTTAGCATATAAACATAAGTGGTATCTTTGTTTTGTTGTCTTATCATCAATCTCTTCACTATTATGAATATAAGCTTCCATTCCAATGATTGGCTTTATTCCTTCTGCTCTCATAGCATTATAAAAAGCAATGGCACCAAACATATTTCCATGGTCTGTCATGGCAACACTATTCATTCCTAATGCTTTAATTTTTTTAGCTAATGGCTTAATTTTATTTGCACCATCAAGTAGTGAATATTCTGTATGTAAATGTAAGTGGGTAAACTTTGGAGTATCTGACATATTTTAAATCTCTGTATATTAAATTTATTACATTATATCTAAAAAATGATTTTGAGCCTCTTTAAAACCAAGATTAAAACAATCTTCAAGCTGTTTAAAAGTAAATAGTGAGAAGTTCCTTATATGCGCACTTGCTAGATAATGAGTAGAAAACTCTTTTGAATATGCATGATTTTCATATAAAGATTTTAAAAGATTTCTTTTTAAAATTTTTAAAGGATTTATTTTTTTAGTTATTGAGTATTCTCTTTTTGGAAATAAATCTATTGTAAGAATCTCATACCCTTTATTTTGCAAAGGTTTTATTGGAATATTATCAAAAAAACCTCCATCTATTAAATTCATATTTTCATATTTAACTGGTCTAAATAGTGGAATTAATGCACTTGATGCTAGACATAAAGGAAGAATTTCTCCTTTATCAAAATAGTGAAGTTTCTTTTCTCTTAAATCATAAGAACACATAAATACTGGTTTTTGTAAATCTTCTAATTTTTTAATAGGAAGTAACTCTTCAACTATTTTACTTGTTTGTTCAATTCTAAATAGTCCATTTCTAAAAAAATTAAATTTAAATATTTTTTTTAAATCTTTTGAAGAGAAAATTCTTAATTGTTCTTTTGCAGGCACACCACTTGCATGGGATGCACTTATAATACTTCCAATAGAAGAGCCACTATATGCTTCTATTTGTATATTGTGTCTTTCACAAAAGTGTAAAAATCCTAAATGAAAAGCACCCCTTGCTGCACCACCACCTAATGCTAATGCGAGATTATTGTTTGAAGTTTTATTCATTCTTTTTCTAACCAATCAATTATTATAAATTCTCCATCATATGTTTCTGCTATTGCAGTACAATTTTCTACCCAATCTCCACAATTTAAGTATTCAATATCATCAATTTTTCTGATTTCTGCTTTATGAATATGTCCACAAATAATACCATTATATCCTTTATTTTTTGCATGAGTAGAGAGTACTTTTTCATAATCATTTATAAAAGAGATAGAGGATTTAACGCTATCTTTTACATATTTAGAGAGTGACCAATATTTTTTTATTCCTACTTTTTTTCTAACAAGATTTAAAAATGAGTTAATATAAAGAAGTAAGTCATATCCATAATCGCCTAAAATTGCTAACCATTTTTTTGTCATAGTAATAGAATCAAAAAAATCACCATGGGTTACATAATAGGTTTTCCCATTAATTGCTTTATATTCGATTTCATTTGCAATTTTTAAAGAGTTACCTAATACTAATGGTATAAAAGGTCTTAAAAATTCATCATGATTCCCTGTAATAAATGTTACATTACATCCTTTTCTTGCTTTTTTGAGAATCTTTTGAATTACATCTGAGTGTGTTTGAGGCCATATAAATTTTCTTTTTATTGCCCAGCCATCAATTATATCACCTACTAAAATAAGGTTTTCACTTTGGTTATTTTTTAAAAAATCTAGTAGGTTTTTTGCTTTAGAAAAGCGTGTACCTAAGTGAATATCAGAGATAAATATACTTTTGTATTTCATGAAGAAATTATAAGTTAGAATGATTACAGAGTAATTACATTAATAATTAGAAAAAAAGCATATCTCAAAAGAGATATACTTTAAAATATTTTTTTAATACAATCCAATCATTTTCCACCATAATAGACCAACAGTAAGGAATATTATTTGGTTTAGTAGATTTATTTTAAATCCTGCGCTCCACCACTCTTTAGTAGTAATATATCCAGAACCAAATAAAATAGGTCCTCTTGCATGGCTATATTGTGTCAAAGAACAGTATAAACTACTAGAAAAACCTAATAGTAAAGCTAAAGGATAAGCAGGTATTCCTAATTTTATACCAACACCTAAAAATACAGAATATAGTGCAGCAACTTGAGCTGTTCCACTTGCAAAAAAGTAGTGTGTGTATGTATAAATTGCAGTTAATACAAATAAAATAGCTATCCAATGAATTGATGTCATAAATTGTAATTGTGTACCAATTTCATTTCCAAACCATTGAGTAAAACCTAATTTATTTAAAAATGTTGCCATCATTAATAAAGCAGAAAACCAAATAAGTGTATCCCATGCAGCTTTTTCACTTTTTATATCATCCCAAGTTAAAACACCTGTGATAATTAAAGCAGAAAGTCCTATAAGTGCTGTTGTTGTTGAGTGTAAACCAAATTGTTTTCCAAAAATCCAAAGAATTAATATACCTAAAAAAGTAAAGCACATGATAATCTCATCTTTTGAAATTGGTCCCATCTTTTCAAGTTCTCTTTTTGCAAACTCTTTTGCTTCTGGTGTATGTTTTATCTCTGGTTTCATAATGAAATAAAGAGCTATTGGTACAATAATTAAAGAGATTAATGCAGGTCCAATTGCAGCCATAAACCAACCAACCCAAGATAATTGAACTCCAAAACCTTCAGCAAGTTTTACAATTAATGGATTTGCAGCATATGCAGTAATAAACATTGTTGCAGTTATATCATTTACATTTCCTATACAAGCAATCAAAAAAGTCCCCATCTTTTTTCTACTTGAATCATTTGGAAGTGAGTTAAAACTTTGTGATAGTGAGTTAGCAATTGGATAGATAACTCCTCCACATCTTGCAGTATTACTTGGAGTAGCTGGTGCTAAAATCAAATCAGCAATAGATAAACCATATACTAAGCCTAAAGTTCTTTTCCCCAAAAACTTTATCATAATTAGTGCAATTCTCTTACCAAAACCAGTTTTGATAAAACCTTTTGCAATAAAAAATGCAACAACAATTAACCAAATTAGATAACTATCAAGACCACTTAATGCATCCATAATAGCTTGTTTTGATGAGGTTGCACCAGCTGCACTTGTTATTGCAAAAACTGTGATACCTAAAAGACCAACAGCTCCAATAGGCATCACATTTAAGACAATACCAACAATTGTTGCTAAAAATATTATTAGTGTATGCCATGAGTTCACATCAATACTTTGAGGGCGAATAAACCAGGCGATTGCACCAATAACAAATATGCTAAGTAAAGGTAAAACCTTTATTTGCTTATTCATAAAAACTCCTTATTTCAAATAACTAAATTAAAAATCTTAGATATTATAGAAAAAAAAGCTTTATTATAAATAATAATTTTAATTATTGAAAAATAATTAAGAAAGCAATGAGTTTTTAACTTCTTGATAGCTATTATTGTCTTTTAATAATTTTACAATCTCCAATGCAAACTCCATTGCAGTTGCTGGTCCTTTTGATGTGATAACTCTATCATCTATTACGATATTATCTTCATGGTAACCATCAAGTCTAATTTTTTGTTCAAAACTTGGATAGCAAGTGAAGTTTTTGTTTAGCACTTCTGCTTTGTGTAAAGCATAAGGTGCAGCACATATAGCTCCTATATGTTTGTTTTGCTCTTTGAACTCTTTTAATAACTTTTGAACATGCTCATTTTCTGCTAGAATAAATGCATTTGGAAGACCTCCTGGTAATACAACCATATCAAATTCATTTGCATTTATTTCTTCTATTTTTTTATCTGCAAGAACTTTGATATTGTGTGCTCCATTTGTTTGAATTTCTTCTACTGCTGCAATGGTTACTTCAATGTCAGCTCTTCTTAAAACATCTATAATTGAGATTGCTTCAATCTCTTCAAATCCTTCTGAAATAGGTACTATTACTTTTGACATAGAAATCCTTTTTTGTTAAATATTTTTTTAAATCTTACTATTGTTGTACTCAATTTGCCATAAATAAAATGAAAATATAGTGAAAGTACTATTATAAGGGAGTTAAAGCTTTAGTTTTCAAGAGTTTATAAGTTTGTTTTAAATAAAATTTAACTAATTATACAAAGGGGAATACATGCTTAAATCTTTTATTAAGACTTGCTTGAGTGTTTCAGCAGTTGCATTACTTGCTACTGGATGTACAGCAATCAATAATAACAACACTACTACACCTTCACTTAACACAAACGCACAGTTCGATCCAAGTGTACAAAAAGAGAATAAAAAAGTTCAAGTAACAAAAGAGTTTTTAAAAGTAGCTCAAGATAAACAATATCACGTTACAACTCAAAATTCACTTGAAGGAACAATTGATTCTTTAGCTACTCAAATGATGAGAAACACAAAAGTACCTTCAAATAGACCAGTACTTTTTACTTCATTTGTAAGACTTGATAATCTTAAAAAGACTACTGAATTTGGTAGAGTAATCAGTGAAAGTTTAATTAATGAATTATCAAATAGAGGATTCAATGTAATTGAATTTAGAGGACAATTAAATGTTTCTATTGATGATAAAGGTGAATACTTTATCTCTAGAGATATTGGTAAATTAAAAGATAAAATCCCTAATACTTATGTTGTTGTAGGAACTTACTCTAGACAATATGGTAAAGTAGTTTTAAATGCAAGAGTAATTGATAATATCTCTGGTAGAATTATTTCAAGTTCAAGAGCTATTTATCAACATAATAAAAGAAATGATTGTGTGATTTTCAAAGATTGTAAACCTCCAAGAACAATAAGTATTGTAAAAGAGACAAAGTAAGTTATTAGATGAATAGATACTCTTTAAAGATAGTAAAACAGTTTTTAGTTTTACTATTTTTAGCAATTAGCCTAAATTCTTGTGTTTATGTAAACATTGATGGTTCTACTAGTTTTAATAGACTGGTAGATTCAATGGTTCAAAAAACAGTAAAGAAATTAAATCAAGAACTTTATTTAACGGATACTGTTTTAGTTTCCGATTTTGTAAATATAGATAGATTAGAAAATAGATCAAGATTAGGTTTTTTACTATCTGCAACATTAAAAGATAGATTGCTTGCTAATAATATTATTGTAAAAGAGATAGAGTTAAGAAAACACTTTGCCTTAGGACCAAATGGTTTTACTGCATTAAGTAGAGATACTACAAATATTCATACTAAAATTGATGATGCTAGATATGCATTTGTTGGAACTTACTCTATTACTACAAAGACATTAATTGTATTTATTAAAATGATTGATTTAGAAACAGGAAATATTATTCTTTCTTCTCAAGAGAGTACTTTTATTACTGATGAAATTTTAGATTTAGAAAATACAAATAAAATGCAACAAGTATATACTCCTATAGTATTATAAGAGTATATCTTCTATTAGAAACTGAGCGTTAACTTCACCTCTAAATTCGTTTTTATTTATTGATACTATTAAATCAATATATTCTTCATTTATAGCTTCATTATGGTGAAATTTTAAAGCTTCAAATATAAAGCCATCATTATTAAGAAGTAGTTTTATATGATTTTTATCTTTTCCCATAAATTCACATTTTAGTACTTTTGAATTTGAAACTCTAAAAATTGGCTTTTTATTTTCAAGCCCATATGGCTCAAATTTTTCAATAATTGATAGAAAATCTAAATCAACACTTGATACATCAAGTTCACCTAGACATTCATATTCTATATGTAAATCCTCTTTTGAAGTATTTATTAAAAGTGAGTTTATCTTTTCTTGAAAGGCTTTTAAATTCTCTTGTTTTAAAGATAATCCAGCAGCATTTTTATGTCCACCAAATCCTAATAATAAAGATGAACATTCACTAATTAATGTATGAAGATTTATCTTTGCATTTGCTCTTGCACTTCCTTTTGCAATTCCATTAGTAATAGAGAATACAAAAGTAGGTTTTTTAAATTTATTTGATAATTTAGAAGCAACAATACCAATAACACCTTCATGCCAATTTTCACCCCAAACTACAATTGCATTATGCTTATGAATAATTTCTTGAGTTGCTTTTTTAGTTATCTCTTCTTGAAGAGATTTTCTATAATTATTAAGTTCATCTAATAGTGTTAATGAGTCATTTGCTTCCATATCATTTTTAGATAATAAAAAGGATAGGGCAACTGAAGCATCATCCATTCTTCCTGCACTATTTATTTTTGGAGCAATCATAAAACCAATATCATCAGATACATAGAACTTTTTGGAAAATACTTCATTTAACTTTTTAAATGCAGGTCTATTTGATGATTTTATACTTTTTAGTCCATGTCTTACAAGAGTGTAGTTTAAATCTGTCATAGGCATAATATCTGCAACTATTGCAACACAAAGTAAATCAAAGAAGTCAGACATATTTATATCTAAATTTAGCTCTTTTTTAATTCCTGCACATAAATACCAAGCAACTTGAGCTCCACAAATCTCTTTGAAAGGGAAAGTACAATCATGCTGTTTTGGATTTACAATAGCAAAAGCTTCAGGTAAAGTTTTCCCAACTGTATGATGGTCAGTAATAATTAAATCTATATCTTTTTCTTTTAATTTTTTTGAAGCTTCAACTGCACTAATTCCATTATCAACTGTGATTACTAAACCACCATCTATTAAGTCTACTATTTTTGTTGATAATCCATATCCATGCTCAAATCTATTTGGAATAATGTGATTGATTTTGTATCCTACTTTATTAAAAAAATCAACCATTATTGTAGTAGAAACAACACCATCAACATCATAATCTCCCACAATAGTAATTGGTTCATTATTTAAAATAGCGCTTTTGATTCTTTTAACAGCTTTTGGTAAGTCTTTTAATAAAAAAGGATTGGGTAAGCTTGATAGCTTTGCATAAGGATTATCCTTATGCCTTGCTAATAGAAGTTCAAAAAGTCTTTCTTTTGTAACTTTTTGCATTATATATTTTTCGTTGCCTGCTCTACAAATTTTAAAATAATAGGATTTGGCGTTTCTAAGTGAGAAGTAAACTCTGGATGGAATTGAACACCAACAAACCAAGGATGGTCTTTGATTTCAACTGCTTCAATTAATCCATTTGATTCACCAGAAATAATCATTCCAGCTTCTTCTAATACTTCTTTATATTTTGGATTTGCTTCATATCTATGTCTATGTCTTTCATAGTAAATCTCTTCATTTCCATATGCTTTTTTAAGATTTGTTCCATCTTTTGGTGTAAATGGATACTCTCCAAGTCTCATAGTTCCACCCATTGGTGATTCGTGAGTTCTTAATTGTTTTTCACCATTTTGGTCAATAAATTCATCAATTAAGTAAATTACTGGATCTTTTGCATCTGGATTAAACTCAACTGAGTTTGCATCTTCTAAACCTAATACATTTCTACAATACTCAACAATAGAAAGTTGCATTCCTAAACAGATACCTAAATAAGGAATTTTATTCTCTCTTGCATATTTAATTGCTTCTAGTTTTCCAAGAACACCTCTGTGTCCAAATCCACCAGCAACTAAGATTGCATCAGAATTTCCAATTACTTCATATGCTCCAACATCTTCAATTCTTTCACTATCACACCAGTTGATATTGATTTTAGTATTTAAATGTGCTCCAGCATGAGTTAATGCTTCTGTTAAAGATTTGTATGATTCTTTTAAGTCAAGATATTTACCAACAAATGCAATATTTACTTCATTTTGAGGTAAGATAATATGTTTTACTAAAGTACTCCATTTATCCATATTTGGTTTTATTTTGATATTAAAATGATTTGAAATAGGATTTAAAATACCTTCTTTTATGAAGTTTAATGGAACTTGATAAATTGATGCAGCATCGCCACACTCAATAACTCCATCATATTCAATATCACATGACATCGCAAGTTTTCTTTTTAAATCTTTTGGAAGAGGTTGTTCAGTTCTACATACTAACATATGTGGAGTGATACCAATTCTTCTTAATTCTTGAACAGAGTGTTGTGATGGTTTAGTTTTTAATTCCCCTGCCGCTGCAATATAAGGAATTAATGTAACATGAATATTCATTGTATTTTGTTTTGGTAATTCATGTCTTAATTCTCTGATTGCTTCCATAAATGGTAACCCTTCGATATCTCCAACAGTTCCACCTAGTTCTACAATAAGAAAATCATAACCTTCACCAGCATTTAAAACTCTGTTTTTAATTTCATCTACTACGTGAGGAATTACTTGAATAGTTTTACCTAAGTAACCACCTTCTCTTTCTCTTTTAATTACTGTTTGATAAACTTGCCCTGTAGTAAAGTTATTCTTTGCACTTAAAGTCGCGTCTATAAATCTTTCATAATGTCCTATGTCAAGGTCTGTTTCTGCACCGTCTGCTGTTACAAAAACTTCTCCATGCTCTAATGGACTCATTGTTCCTGGATCAACATTTAAGTAAGGGTCAATTTTAAGCATACTTACTCTAAGTCCAGACTGTTTTAATATTGTTGCAATTGAAGCTGAAGTAATCCCTTTTCCTAAAGAACTTAGAACTCCACCCGTTACAAAAATGAATTTTGTCATTAATAACTCCGTAAAAATTGATAATAATAATTTCGCGATTTTATCGTAGATTGGATTAAGAAGAAGTTAAGCAAAAGAAGTTTTAAAACTTCTTTTACAAATTATTTAAGTTTATCTGCTCTTGGGTAGATAAACACAGCTTTTCTAATAACACTTACTTTTGGGTCATCTTCTGCAAATGCTCTAAGTGTTAATGTGATTGGCGTATCTTTTGTATCATTTTTTACTAATTGTTTTGTTGTACTTAAAATAACAACTTTTTTTCTCATTTTATGAGGTGCTAATGAAAACGGTCTAAATCTTTCTATTTTTATATCTTTGTTATCTACAACCTCTAAATTATATTTATGTTTTTTAGAATCAGTATTTTGGAAAAGTAATAGATAGTTATTTGATACTTTATTGTTATCTTCTACTTTATAAAGTTCAGTTGTTTTATTTACATTTAACAACATGTACTCTTTTTCTCCACCCATAACAAATAGTAAACCTAATACTACTAATAATGCAACTGCGTACATAATTGTAGATTTTCTTATAAGTTTTGTCTCTTTGTTATATTTGATTTCATTAGTACTTGACCATTGAACAAGTGATGGTTTACCTAATTTACCCATTACTTTTGTACATGCATCAACACACTCTAAACAGTTAATACATTCAAGTTGTAAACCTTTTCTAATATCAATGTGTGTAGGACACACAGTAACACATGATTCACATGTAGTACATTCATTTTCAACATTTGGTAAATCTTTTTGTTTAAAGATAATTTTTTCTTTATTATCATTATAGATGTTACCACCTCTATTTGTAGAGTAAATTGCTTGAAGTGTATTATTGTCATAAAGAACAGATTGAACCCTTGAATAAGGACAAACATATGCACAGAAATCTTCTTTTAAGAAAATTACATCATAAATTATAAACCCAGCAATTGCTAAAACAGTACCAATTAAAAACATATGGTCAGTTGGATTTTGTAAATATGCAAAGAAATCTTCAGGTGGAACAAAATACCACATAAAATCTGATGCAATTACAAGAGCAATTAATGCCCAAAGAATTATTGCAATAACTCTTTTTGATGCATTTTCTGGTTTTTTCCAATCAGGTTCTTTTTGTTTATTTTTAATTCTTCTTAATTTTAGAAGTTTTGTTTCTATTAAATCTCTATAAATAACCCTAAAAATTGTTTGAGGACATGTCCATCCACACCAAGCTCTACCACCAATAGAAGTAACGGCAAAAATACCTAAAAATAATAACATTAATAAAAATGGCATAAGATAAAGCTCTTGCATATCAAAGGCAACACCCATTAAATGTAGTTGTTTTTTGTCAAATGATAATAAAAATATATGATTATCATTGATTCTAATGAAAGGTAAAGATAATCCTACAATAGTAGCAATAATATATGCGTAGTATCTTTTTATTCTATAAGGAGATTTTTTAAGATACTCACCCTTTTCAGTACTCATATTTTTTCCTTTGTTAATTAATAACAGAATTGTTACAATTATTGTATATAAAGTAACCTTATATAAAACATAAGTAAATATAAGCTGAACTTATAATAATAGCTCTAATTAAGTTAATTTGATGATTTAAGTGATATTTAGGGTTGTTCTATAATTACTAAAATAAAATGTTTTAGAATCTAAAATTAAAAAAAGTAGAGATTTAATTTAAAAGTTTTAAAGTTAAATTAAACTGCCCAAAGCAAAAAAAATATTTTTGTAATATAAATAAATTTTATATAATGAGAAAGTTTTAAAAACTTTCCCACTCATCATGTTCTTTATTTTGTTCTATTTGTTTTTTTTCTTCTTTTTCAATATTTTGAGGTTTTGAATCTATTGTATGTTTTATTGTTTTTGCTTTTACATTATTTTTTCCAATAAACTCTTTTTTATTTGCTTCTTGAACAATTTGATCAGCGATTGCATGTGTTTGATTTGCAATTGTTTTTGTATCATTTGCAACTGATGCATTTTGTTGAGTCTGTCTATCTAAAGTATTTACAGCATCATTTATTTGACTAATTCCTGTTCGTTGTTCTTTACTTGCATTTGAAATTCCATTAATTAACTCTAACGTACTATTTATATTTTCATTTAAGTGTTTGTACCCTTCAATCATTTTATCAGAAATTGTTTTTCCATCATTCGCTTTTATTGTTGCAGTCTCAACTATTTGTTTTATCTCTTTAGCAGCTTCTGCACTTCTACTTGCAAGATTTCTTACTTCTTGTGCTACAACTGCAAATCCTTTTCCAGCTTCACCTGCTGTTGCTGCTTCTACTGCTGCATTTAATGAAAGAATATTTGTTTGAAATGCAATTTGGTCTATTACTGTTATTGCTTCATTTATTGAAGTTACTTGTGTATTGATTTCATCCATTGCTGATGTAGTTTGTGTTGCTAGTGTTTCACCTTCATTTGCTGATTGTTGTAAGACATTTGCTTTTTGTGCCATTTTTAATACATTTTCATTATTGTGAGCTATATTTGATGTTATCTCTTCAATAGCAGCAGCTGTTTCTTCAATACTTGCAGCTGCTTCATTTGAAGATTGACTTAGTGTATGTACATTTGATAATAATAAGTTAGCACTCTCTTGTAGTGTTAATCCATTTGTTTTATTTTCAACAAGCATATCATTTATAATATTTGCTAAGTCATTAAATCCTTCAACAGTATCTCCTTTAGCATCTTTTACTCTATATGTAAAATCTAATTTTTGATATTTACTTAAAGCCTCTTCTAATTTATTTAAATCATCAGAAGTACTTGTCGCAATAGCGTGCAACATCTCATTAAATATTACTTTTAAGTCTTCTAAGTTTTGATTTGAAGTTGATTGAGTAATTCTATGTTTTAAATTACCATTTTTAACTTCAGTTGCAATATCTTTTACATTTTGAATTAGATTATTATCTTGCTCTATTAGTTTTTGGATTTTTATTGTATTTTCATTTATCATTTTAGATACTTGTCCAAATTCATCATTCGAGTTAATTTTTATTGTTGTGTGCTCTTTATTTTGATTATTTAGATATTGGAAAAATGAATCAAGACCATTTGTGATTATTGTAAGATTTTTACTTAAAGATTTTGTTCCTAATAAAATAACAATTGCAATAACAATAAAGCTAACAATACCAATAATTATAGAAAATAGTTGTAAATCATTTGCATCTTTTAGGTATTCTTCTTTTGGCATACTAAGTCCAAGTGCCCATTTTACACCACTTTTACCCAACTCTATTGGCTCAATGTGATAAAAAGAGTATATACCAGTTGATGGAGATTTTTGTTCATATGTATATGTTTTGTTTTGATTTATTGCTTCTATTATCTCATCTGCTTGAGTTGTATTTTTATCATTTGATATTTTTTTTGTTAATAAACTTTTATTTGGATGACCAACTATTGTTCCTTTATCCGATAATAAAAATCCATAACCATTTTCAAAAACTTTAATTTTTGCAATCTCATTTACCAAACTATTTAATGAAATATCAATTGTTGTTGCACCTAAAAATTTATTATCTGATGTAATAATAGGTGCGGAAACTGTAACCATTAGTACATTTTCACCATTTACTTCATAGTTATAAGGTTCTGTTACATAAACTTTTTTTGTCTGTCTTGGAACATCAACCCATTCTCTACCTTCTTGTATTGTAGTTAGTCCATCAAGAACTATTTTAGAATCTGATTTATATAAATAAGGAGCAAATCTACCATCTTTATCGTGACCGTTTTTACTAGCTAAACTTTTATCATCTTTAAATAATATATTTGAGTCTAAATCAACGGCCATTGCAAGTGCAAAATCAGCATTTGATAGCATATCTTTTGCTACATCTATTATCAACTCTTTAGAGTAGCTATTTTTTTCATACATCTCTTTTATAACACTAGCAAGTGAACTTACAGATGTTAAGGCTTTTTCTAAATCTTCTTTTGATTCAAAAGCATATTTATTTGCAAGTACATCAATATACTCTTTTGAAGATTTTTCTGCAGAACTATATGCATTTGATGAGATTAAAAAAATGCTAATAATTGAAGATATAAGTACAACAGAAAGTACGCTAATTAATAGTTTTTTTGCAAATGTTAAATTTGAAAACATTATAGTACCTTTAATTTTTTGAAAAAATTATAGCACTTTTATGGAATTTTGGATTTTTAAATTAGGTTATTTTTTATACTAACATATAAAAAATAGGCATTATGAAGAGTTATTTAAGAAGCAAAGAAAATAAAATTTCTTTGCTTTTTTATTATTACTATTTTTTTATGTCATATGAAAAATAAATTGAAAATAAAAGAAAATTCCCCTTACTTCCTAAAGTTCATACTTTCTTTCACCCAGCTTATCAATGACTTTTTAAAACGATATCAAATAAATACTGATAACAAGCTAATAAATAGTGATAATACGAATAAGGTATAATATCGAGTATTTTAAATTTATCTTTTTTTTCTTTTTTTAGGTAGTCTATATTTAAAAGTTTTTAATTGCTTTACTAGCTTAGATGATAATCTATACATATTATTAATAATTTCTTTCTTTTCTTCTTCAAGTAGCCATTCACTTAGTAATATTAATACTAATAGCTCTGGAATCCATTTATAGCCATTGCTAAGGTTATTACCAAGGGTTTTAGTAATTACATCAAAATATGTAATTAATGCATCTTCTTGCTTGAGTAAAAGTTTATATCTATTGTCATATTGTGCTTTTAGAAGAATTTCATTTAATTGATGTGTAGAAATAATAGTTTTTTCTAAATTAGAAAGAAGCTTTTTGATAATTAGATTTATTTCAATAGTATCTTCTTTCACACTTAAATAAGCATAAGTATTTTTTTCGTCAATTTCTAAAAAAAAAATTCTAACGTTGTTCTTATAAATAATAATAAAGCTTCAGTTTTCTGTTCTCTCAAAAGTTTAGGTTTTATTCTTTTTTCTAACTTTTGCATAGTTAATCTTTGAAACACTTTTTTAATTCTAAAAACTCATCTAAGTTATCAAAGAATAGATTTATTAAATTTGGATCAAAATGTTTTCCTTTTTCTTCCTTTAATAACTTTAAAATCTTTTCAAGAGGCCATGCTTTTTTATAAACTCTATCATGTGCTAACGCATCAAAAACATCACATATTGCAGTAATTCTTCCAAAAACATGAATCTCTTCACCCTTTAAACCTCTTGGATACCCAGTACCATCCCATTTTTCATGATGCTCATTAGCAATAATTGCAGCTGCTTTAAATATTTTTCTATCAGAGGTATTTAAAAGGTTGTAACCAATATTTGCATGTTCTTTCATATGCTCATACTCTTCAGCCGTAAATTTCCCTGGTTTATTTAAAATTGAATCTGGAATACCAATTTTTCCAATATCATGCATTGGTGATGCTAAGTTTAATAGTTGAGCTGTTTCTTCATCTAGTCCAGCTTTTAGTGCTAAAAATTTAGAATATTCAGCAACTCTTTTTACATGATTTCCTGTTTCTTTTGATCTAGTTTCAGCGATCTCTCCCATCTTATAAATAATTTCTTTTTGAGTATTTTCCAACTCTTTATGTAATTCTTCAACTTTTGTAATATCATTTCTAACAGCCATATACTCAATTGTTTCATCATTTCTATCTTTAATAGGCACTATAGTTGTTATAAAATGTAACTCTTTACCATTTTTATGAAAACCTTTTAGCTTACCTTTCCAAAGTCCATTAATTTTAATTTCATCAACTATTCTTAGCATATTAATAACATCATTATCTTTATGAATTATTTTTGAGTAATGTAAATTTACTAGTTCATCTTTTGTATATCCAGTCATTTTAGAAAAATTATCGTTAACATAGATAATTTTAAAATCTTTAGATACTCTTATTATGATACTACTTTTGTCCATTGCCTTTTCATAGTATTCTGATAGTCTAAGGACTTCATCAAATTCTTCACTTTTAATTAAATATTTCTCTCTTAATTGAACTTTTTTCAACTCTTTTTTTGTAATGTCTCTTCTTATCCCAATGAATTCAATTATATTCCCATTTTTATCTAAAATTGGATTAATTACAGTATCTACATAATAGGTAGAACCTTTTTTTGTTTTATTTTTTAATTTTCCTACCCAAGGCTTTTTATTTTCTTTTATTGTTTTCCATAAATCTTTAAAAAACTCTTTTCCCATATCTGGATGTCTAACTATAGAGTGAGGCTTTCCAACCAATTCTTCTTTTTTATAGCCTGATATTTCTTCAAATTTTTTATTTACATAAGTAATATTTCCATTTATATCTGCTTTTGAAACAATATTTGTTAAGTCAACTGTCTCTTTATATTGATTTAATAAGTTAACATTTCTATTTATTTCAATATCTTTTCTAATACTATTAACTTGAATCTCAACCTTTAAAAGAACTTCTTCAAGTAGAAATGGTTTTTTAATAAAATCACTTGCCCCTTGTTTTAAGGACTCACGGTATGTTTTTGCATCATAGTTACCTGATAACACTACAACACTAAGATTTTTATTTATATTCTTTTTTATATTTTTAAGAAGCTTTAGTCCGTGAATATCTGGAAGTTCTAAGTCTAGTATTACTAAGTCAATATTCTCTTTTTTTAGAATTTGATATGCCTCTATACCTGTCATAGAGGAATAAAGCTTATAACCTCTTGGAGTTAAAATATCTTGTAGCTGTTTTTGTATAACTGTTGAATCATCAATAATTAGAATTGAATTTTCTTTATTTTTCTCAATATCATTTATAAAATTAACAATTTCATTAATATTGTCTTCAATTGATTCTTTCTTGTTTAAAAAATCCAAGATACCTTTTACAAATAGCTTACTTCTTATCTCTTCATCTTCAGAAGAAGTTAAAACAATTATTTTGGAGTCTTTATAACTATTAATTTTATCAACAAGTTCTTCACCTTGAGCATCTTCAAGATGTAAATCTAATATGATATAATCATAAGCTTCTTTATCTAAATTTTTTTTTGCATCTTGAAGAGAAAATGCACTAGTACATTTAAATCTTTTTTCTTCTAATAAAGATTTTATTGCACTATTTAAACTTTTTGAATCTTCTACTACTAAAATTTTTACCATTTATTTACCTAATAATTATTTTGTTTGAACTTCATTCTTACCTATAAATTCTTTATTATCTGTATTAGCAACTACAAGCTTAGCTATCTTGTCTGTTGTTCCTGCTATATCATGAGTTTGAGAAGCTACCATTGCATTTTCTTGTGTTTGTCTATCTAACTGGGTAATTGCATCATTAATTTGTTCAATACCTAATAGTTGTTCTTTAGAAGCAGAATCTACATCTGAAATTAATGAAGTAGTTTGATTAATGTTTTCATTTAATTGATTATAGCCCTCAATCATATTTTGAGAAATTTTCTTTCCATCATCAGCTTTTAATGTTGCAGACTCTACTAATGACTTAATTTCATTTGCTGCTTCTGCACTTCTACTTGCTAAATTTCTTACTTCAGCTGCTACTACGGCAAAGCCTTTCCCTGCTTCGCCTGCAGTTGCAGCTTCTACTGCTGCATTTAGTGATAAAATATTTGTTTGAAAAGCTATTTGATCTATTACAGTAATTGCTTCATTAATAGCAAGAACTTGTTCATTTATTTCATCCATTGAACTAGCAGTTCTATTTGCTAAGTTTGTTCCTTGCTCTGCGGATTTTTTAACATCATTAGATAGGCTTGTCATTTTTGAAATACTTTCACTATTACTTCTTATAGTACTTGTTATTTCTTCTAATGCAGCAGCAGTTTCTTCTAAAGAGCTTGCAGCTTCAGTAGAACTAGCATTCAGCTTATCAACGTTTTTTAATAGGCTATGAGAACTTTTTTCTAGAGTTAATCCATTTGATTTATTTTCAATTAGCATTTCAGTAATTGAGTTCCCTAAATTATTAACACCATTCGCTAGATTTAGTAAATGCTCTTTTAAATTTTTATTATCAATTTTATTTAAATAGTTATACTGTGAATACTGTTCTAATACATTTAAGATTTTATCAATATTATTTTCTAGATTTTCAGCCATTTTGTTTAAAACAGTTTTTAATTCCATTAATGCAGGGTTAGATACCTCCATTTCTAGTCGTTGGCATAAATCTCCACTTTCAAATTCACTTAATACAGTAATTGTTTCATCAATAAGCTTTCTATCTTCTTCAATATTTTTTTGTGTTTTTATAATATTTTCATTTACAACTTTTGCCATTGAAGAGAATTCATCATTACCTTTATCTTTAAGATAAACTACATCTTCTGTTTTCCTATTTAAATAATTAAAAAAGGATAAAAGACCGCTTTTAAAAGAATTCATTGATTTTATAATATTTGTTAATACATAATATGTAATTAATATTACTAGTAGAATATTTATTACTATAACCAATGTTGCAATAAAACTAAATAATTTATTTTGACTTGTAATTTCATCAGTAATGTTTTTTTCAAGCTTTAATAGTGTATCTTCTTTTGATTGAATTGTTGTTCTAAGTTCATGTATTAAACCATCTTTAGATGTTAGACCTTTTTGTTTTTCAGCTTCAACTAATGCTAAGAAGTTTTCTTTATATGTTTGTAGATTTTTTTTGTAAATAAAGAAACTAGGGTTATTTAATAATTTATTTACACTATTTTCAAATTTCTCTTTGTACTTTAAATCTCTTCTGATAATAAAATCTTTTCCATGTTTTCTTAATTCATATACATATGCTAATAATTCAAAGTTTTTTGAATCTCTCACATCTTTTTGAACTTTATGTACAGCAGATCTTAATTTACCTCTTAATCCACTATTTTTATCTAAACCTATTTTCTTCTCAATGTTTACAATGTTATGAAATTTTTTGTTGTACTCTTCAATAATTAAAAGTAAATCTACTGCACCTTTATCATTTATGCCAAGATCTTTCAAAATCTCTATTAGATGTTTTGTTTCTTGTTTTAGTTCAACAAAAGTTTCATTAAATTTTTTTTCATATTTTAGATCTAGCCTTTGAAAAAAATCTTTTTCATGCTTACGTAAAGTTAAGGTTGCTATTTCTATTTCTTCTACATGACTAAATGCGCTGTTTAGTTTTTCAACTTTTTTTTCTTTAAACTGTTGTATGCCAATAATCGTTCCAAAACAAATCATGGTTGTTACTGCCATTGCAATTAATTTATTCTTAATAGTCATAATAATCCTTATATAAGTAAATGTAATACTTTATTAAATTATTATAATAAAAAAAAATGATTTTTTTATGAGTAATTAGTCGTTTAAATATTTATTTGGCAATTAAAAGAGTTATTTTAAAAGATAATCCATTATTTATCTTAAAATATTGAATCTTTCCATCAAGGTTTTTATTAATTATAGTTTTAGCAATAAATAGTCCCATCCCTGTACCTTCTGGCTTTGTAGTAAAATATGGGTCAAATATTTTTAAAAATGTTTCATGACTTTTAATTCCACCAGCATTATCACTAATAAGTATTTCTGCTTTATTGCTAATTTTTTTTATATCTATTTTAATTTGTGGTTTTTTTATATTATTTAGAATCAAAGCATCTTTAGCATTATTTAAAATATTTAAAATTGCTTGCTGAAGTTGACCTTCAAAGTTAAATAAATATATCTCACTGGAACAATTAATCTTTACTAGAATTCTATGAAGATCAAACTCTGGAATAAGTAAACTTATCATTTGATAAATAGATTTTTCTAAATTAAACCTTTTTTTATTCTCATCATGCTTGAAAAAGTTTCTAAAGTCATCAATAGTTTGAGACATATATTTTAATTGGATATTTACTTTATCACTCCATTTTTCTATATATTCATTATCTAAATTTCCTTCAAACTCTAATTTAGAGTTTAACGTAGAAACAAGTAAAGAAGTTGTATTTAATGGCTGCCTCCAATTATGAGCAATTGAATTAAGAACTTCACCCATCGATGCTAATTTTGATTGATGAAGTAACATTTCTTCTTTTTCCCTTCTTTCTGTTACTTCATATTCGATTTTTTCTTCCAATTCCAATTGAGTACGTTTAAGTTCTGTTATAATTGAAAATGTACATACTAAACCATTTTCAAATTTTACTAATTTATTAGATATCCACTCTTTTATTCCATGATCATTAAAATAATACTCTATTGTTTTTTTTTCACCTGTTTCAACTACATCCTTAAAAATATCAAATAAGCTATTGTTCTCTAAATCTGATAAAGGTTTAAAGCAACCTGGAAATAAAGACTTAAGTGTTTTATTCTTTATTTGCTTTTCTTCATATTTTAATGTTTCACATGCAGCTTCGTTGAGTAATGTAAATTTAAAATCAATTATTTCATAGCTATCTTTTGAAAGAATAGACTCAAAAGCCATTATTGAGTCCAATGAACTATCAAGAATAGCTTTTAAAAAGAAAGATGTTTTAGATATCTCTTCTTCAGGACTTTTATTTAAAGTTATATCACCATGAATACCTAGCCACCTAATTGGCTTTCCTAGCTCATCTTTTATAACAATTGCTTTTAGTCTAACCCATACTATATGGCCTTTTTTATGTATAAATCTGACTACTATGTTATATGTAAATCTCGGATCTGCAATATGTTTTCTAGCATTTAGCCTTGCCATTTCTAAATCATCAGGAAATACTAACTTTTCCCATTCTGAATAAGTTTGTTTTTCATCTTCATATTTGTATCCTAGGTACTCCCAGAAACTTGGACTAGTCCAACCTTCCTCAGGGTTTTCTAAGTTCCAATACCAGACCCCGTAAATTGAATTTTCTTCTACAAATTTTTTTGCATTAAAGTCTTTAGTGATTAATTCATTATACTCTTTTTCTAAATAATGCATTTACTTAACTTCTAGTTTATAACCTAATTTTGAAACATTTTTAATAAGATCATATTTTATTTTTTTTCTTACATTTTTAATTAATGTGCGCAAACTACTCATTGTCATATTTTTATCATCAATAGTCCAAACAATATCTTCTATTTTTTCATAACTTAGAGGTTTGTTTATATTCTTTACAAAAAGACTTAATAATCTTTTTTCTTTTAATGTCAAAGGAATACTCTCCCCATCAATTATTAAGTCATATGTATTTAAATCAAACCTTATATTATCATTTAAAACTATGATGTTTTTATTTTTATTAAAAAATTGTAATGCTATTTTTTTTAATATATCTTTGATATCTTTAAATGATATAGGTTTTTCAAGAAATCCATGAATATTAGAATTAGATGCTTTTAATAATGTTCTTTTATCAGTATATGCAGAAGTGATTATAATAGGAATATTAAAATCTTTTTTTCGAATATATTCAATTACATCAAATCCATTTAATTTTGGTAAATCGATGTCACAAAAAACTGTATGAATATCATTATCTTCATAAATAGAGACTGCAGATAAACCATCTTTCGCTGCATAGACCTTTGCAAAGATAGGAGTCATGATTTCACACATTAGATTTAGTGCATCAATCTGGTCTTCTATAATTAAAATTGATTTTTCTTTAAAAAGGTCACTTATATCATTCATAAATGTAGTGTATAATCTTTTCTCTAACTTTTTCTTTAATTTTATTAAAAATATTGATTTACTGCTAGAAATTATTTAGGCAGTATAATTTAATTAAGTATAGAGATATTTAATAGAAAACTTTATGTAATCTATTAAAAACTTTGATTATAAATATATTTTATATATTTACATTTTTTTAAATTACAAAACACTTAATATACTAAAATCATTTATTTAGTTAAATGCAATTACTTCTTTTATCTATTATATTTATAAATATTTATTCTACATTTAACTTTTATTAAATACAAACTACTAAGGTAATTGACAAAAATTTCAATTCTTTTTTATATGAAAATGTAAATTTGTGTTTTTTATTAAAAATATTAATTTCTAAAGCTAAAACATACAAACTTTTTTGTTTAATCCTATTTTTATACTATAGGAGAACGTATGACAGTTAGTTCATTAATAGAAGAGTTTATATTTCATTGTAAATTTGAAAGAAATCTTACTGCTAAAACAATAAAAGCTTATGAAAATGACTTTAAACAATTTAAAGAGTTTAAAGATGTTTCTAATTTAAATGTTATAGAAGTTGATAAAGTTTTATTAAAAGAGTACATTAGACATTTATATACTTTATGTTTAAAACCAAAATCCATAAAAAGAAAAGTCGTGGTATTAAAAGGTTTATTTAACTATTTAGAGTTTGAAGAAATTATTGAGATAAATCCTTTTAGAAAAATGAGAATATCTATAAAGCAAGAGAAGACTTTCCCCAAAACAATAGAAATGAAAAATATTAGAAAGTTATTAAAATATGTGTATGAAATAAAACATAATATTAAAGATAAAAATAGCTTTAAATATAAATCAGTAGTTAGAGATATAGCAGTGTTAGAACTACTCTTCTCAACTGGTCTTAGAGTGTCGGAAGTGAGTAATTTAAAGTCTAGTTCAATCAATATAGTTTCTGGATATATTAAAGTAATGGGTAAAGGGAATAAAGAAAGAACTATACATGTGTGTGAACAAGAGTCTAAAAGCATTTTAAAAGAATATTTCTCTCTATTTAAAGAAGAGATTCAGAATAAAGAATATTTTTTTATTAATAGGTTAAAAAAAAGATTATTAAAGAGTCTATTGAAGAAAAAACTCAATCTTTAAATAAGGATATAGATGATGACAATGATGGTTATGAAATTTATCCAATTGGCTAGGCAATGTAATGAATGATAGAAATTTGATAAAAGATGCTTTAGAGTGCTTAAATAAAAGTGATGAAGAAAGAATAGTATTCTGTAAGAAAGATCATTGGATAGGTTATAAAGCAGCAGTAAAATTAATAAAAATATTAGAAGATCCTCCTCAAATGAGACATGAAGGATTACTTATCTATGGTGATTTAAATAATGGTAAAACAGCAATATTAAAAAAGATGTATTCTTTGCATAAAGTTAAATTAGAACCTGTTCAAAGAGAAGATGTAATAACTTATGAAATACCTATTATATATTTCCAAGCACCTACAATACCTGATGAGAGTAGACTTTATAGTCTTATCTTAGATGAACTTTGTGTACCATATAAACATAATGATAAAATCCAAACAAAAGCTAAGTTAGCAGAGCATTACTTGCATAAATTAGGAACAAAAATGATTTTAATAGATGAAATACATAGTGCTTTACAAAGAACTTTTATTGATGACCTAAAACAATTAAGTAATAGGCTCTCTCTTACTATAATACTAGCAGGTACCAGGGAAGCTCATTCAGCTTTATCAATAGGTAGTGAAACAGGTTCAAGATTTCCATCACTTGAACTTCCTAGATGGAATAATGATAAAAAGTTTAGATCTTTTGTTGCAACTTATGAAAGATGTTTACCTTTAAAAGAGGCTTCAAATCTAGCAGATAATCCAGATATAATAAATGCTTTGTTTCATCAGTCTGAAGGACTTATAGGTATGACTGTAAATCTGCTCAAAAAAGCTGCTGTAAAGGCTATTAAAACTAAACGTGAATATATAATAGTTGAAGATATAGGTTATTTACCAAAGTTGTAATATGAAAAAAATAAAAAGAAATAAAGATTGGGTTCAAGACTATTTCTTTTTAATTGTACCTAGACCATTAAAAGATGAACTTCTTAGTTCTTGGTTGATGCGTATGTCAATAGAGTATAAAAGAAATCTATCTGAATTTATTTCTTTATTTATTTGGCATGAGGGCAATGCTATATCAAGAACAGATATAGATTTTCTATATAATGAAAAATTATTTAATCATTTGACTCAAAAAAGTCATCTTTTAAAGAAAGAAATATTTAGTCTTTCTTTGCATAGTGAAGAAGGTCATTTATTTTTATGTGATGAAAATAGTTTATATCCTCCTTTACAAATTAGAAAATTAAAAGATAAAAGAACTCATAATGGTTTAATGTATTGTCCTAAGTGTTTAGCTGAAGATAAAATATCATATTTTAGAAAAAAGTGGAGATATAACTTTTATAATGCTTGCCCAAAACATAAAGTATTTTTAACAGATAAGTGCTGGGGATGTTATAATAAAATTAGTTTATCTAAAATAAAACATGAAAAAGAACTTTGTTTTTGCTATAACTGTGAAAGAGATTTAAGAGAAACTGTTAGTTTACCTATTGAATCAAATTATGAATATGGATTGAAAGCTATAGAATGGTTTGAAAGAGGATTAACTAGAGGATACTTTGTGATAAATAAGAAAAAAGTAAAATCAGTATTTGTTTTTGAAAGTATTACTTATCTTAGGTTTTTACTTGATAGAAAAGAAAAATTAAATTTTAAAAAATTTCCTTTAATTGAAGAGTATAAAAATATTTGTAAAAAACTTGATAGATATAACTCTAAAAAAACTTTATTTATAAAAAAAGAGTTTATTTTAACTTCTATGGTGTATTATATTTTTCAAAATTATCCTAAAATTTTAGTTGATTTTTCAAAGGACAATCATTTGACACATAGAGATTTTATTCATGGTTTTAAAGATATCTCCTTCTGGTATAAAAGTATGATAGATGAACTTATTCCTATGAAAAATAAAATTGGGAGAGAAATAAGTGAAAGTGAAGTCCTGGGGGCTACTAAATATCTTAAAAATCAAGGTAAAGTTGTCAATCAAATTAGTGTTGCAGAAATAGTTGGATGCCCTTTTTCAATTCATAAAGGTTTTGTAAAAATTTATAAGAAACTACACAATAAATAACATTTTATAGATTAATTTTTCCCAATAATCCAGCATACCATTTAGCTAATTGAATTTCATCCAAATTTTCATTTCTTTCATAATTTTTTTTAGTAAATTTTGGGTTGGTCTTTTTATAATTCATTACAATATCTGGGATAGAGTTATTATCTTTAAAATATAAATTTATAAAAAAGTTAAAAGTATTATTTGTAATAACTAAATCAGAAATTATCACCTAAGAAGAGGCAGATGAAGAGGAATAGTTTTCTAATTCTAATAATCCTACATTAAAATTTTCATATCTAAATGTTGAAGTTAAATATTGTCTAGTCCTTTTGTTCATTTTACATTTAGGATTTATCTTTTTCTATCCATCTTTTTCGATTAAAAATTCAGGTAAGTTTCTTATTTCACTTAATGTAAAATTTTCAATAATAGACTGTTGTTTTAAAAATTCCATATATTGTCTAAATACAATAAAATTATCTATTTCATTTAAAGGTCTTGTTTCTTCCTTGTCAAATTTACTTGAGATTATAACTCGTCTAGTAGCCTTGTCTCCTTTTAAAGAAGATTCAGTAAGACTTTGATCTAGCTTATCCTTATTTTCTTGCTCTTGGTATATTTTTAGTAGATCTTTAATAATATCTTTTGTTTGTGTTTCATGTTTTATTTCAATATTTAGTAAACTTTCACAGCTCTTTTTTTTATCTTTTCTGTGTTGTGTACTAGTGTGTTTTTTATTTGCATCTTTTATTTTTAAGATCTCTGTCGTTTCTTCTGGAATTTCTCTATCAACTTTTGATAAGTTTTCTAAATCCTCAAGGTCTGTTATTATTTTATTTTGTTCAACTATCTTTGTGAATTTATCAAATCCTATATCAGAATTATCATTAGTGATTTCATGTATAAAATAGTAATCTTCCTTTGTTTCTTTATTAGTAACAAGACTTACTCTTGTATCTATTTTAAACTTCTCTTTTACTGGAAAATTTATTTTTAAATGAATTCCCTCAATCTCTTCATCTAAGTCATGTCCTCTCATATACTTTAAGTAGTGATGGATGTATTTACTTATATTTTCAAATTCATTATGTGCTTTTTGTTGACATGCATATCTGTGAATGAATGCTGCATCTTCATCTGTTCTTGGAGTTGGTAAAACAACTTTTGCATTACTTCTATTATCATCACACATAACATATAAACTTTCAATATTACAATCCAAAACAGCTTCTCTCATCTCAGAGAATCTAAAATAATAATAAATTCCTATAGCAAAGTGAGGAATGATGATTTTTATATCATCTTGTTCAATCAAATAACAGTTAATGTATTTTGCAATATCTAAGTATTTATAACTCCACCCAAGTAAAGTTCCAATAGTTTTTTCATCTAATAGTTCATTTAGTTTTTTTTCAATTGAGTTATTTATTAATGATGAATTAATAGTAAAAACTTTTTCTAAGATTTCTTTACTTGGATAATATTCAGTTTTTTCACCATTTTTAAAAGATTTATAAAGAGGGAAATGAGTAAATAAAAGTTCTGGAGATACTTGATGAGTAAAAACTTCATTTTGAGTCATATTTTTTATTACAACTTCATAATGACTGTTTCCAAACTTATCTTCATCAAGTATTAGTTTTAAAGGAAATAAAAATTTAAAAGTATCATGTGGATTATTTGACATAAAGTCTGGAATGATACTTTTACCTTTTGACATATTAAAATATACTCCCATTATCAAAGTTTATTTTACATATTATCACTTTTTATTTCCTATTATCATTTTTTATTGCTTTTGACATTTATATTTATATACATATGTAAAATATCAATAGCAGCTGGAGTTACACCAGAAATTTGACTTGCATTGAATAGTGTAGGTGGATTAAATTTTTCAAGTTTTTCAATTACTTCATTTGATAATCCAGAAATTTTTGAATAGTCAAAGTTTTCAGGTATTTTCATTTTTAACATTTTTTGCATTTTTTGAATCTGTTTTTGTTGTTTTACAATGTATCTATAATATTTAGCTTCTACAATTATTTGCTCTTTTAAATATGGTTCTACATCTTTTAAACTTGGAACTAATTCATCAAATTTAGCTGCATCAATGCTACTTCTACCAACAATATCAACTAATAGTGCTCTATCTTTGATTTTGTCTTCGCCTAATCTTTCTAATAGCTCAAGATTTTCTTTTTTTGAAGTGAACCACTCATTTGCCATAAATTCGATTGCATCATTGATAACTTTTCTTTTATGTTCAACTTGATTCATAGTTTTATCATCAATTAAACCTATTTCATGTCCATATTGGCTAAGTCTTAAGTCTGCACTCTCTTCTCTTAAAAGAAGTCTATATTCTGCACGGCTTGTGAACATTCTATATGGTTCATTTGTTCCTTTAGTTACTAAATCATCAATAAGTACACCAATATAAGCTTCATCTCTTCTTAGAACTAAAGGCTCTTTATTATCTACTGATAATGCTGCATTTATTCCTGCCATTAATCCTTGAGCTGCTGCTTCTTCATAACCAGTAGTTGCATTTATTTGTCCAGCTAAGTAAAGGTTATTTATTTTTTTAGTTTCTAATGTATGTTTTAATTCAGTAGGGTCAATATAGTCATACTCAATTGCATATCCATATCTTACTACTTTTGCATTTTCTAAACCTTTGATTGAGTGAATCATCTCTTTTTGAACATCAATTGGTAAAGAAGTACTCAATCCATTAATATAGTATTCAGTACACATAGCTGTTTGTGGTTCTAAGAATAATTGGTGTCTTTCTCTTTCACTAAATCTATTTACTTTATCTTCAATACTTGGACAATATCTTGGTCCACTTCCTTGAATTTGACCTGTAAATAAAGGTGCTCTATAGAAGTTTGAAGTAATTGTATCATGTGTACTTGTGTTTGTATATGTGATATAACATGGATACTGTTTTGGATTAAATGTTGATTTATCTGTTCTAAAAGAGAAAGGAGTTGGTATCTCATCTCCTCCATGTTTTTCCATTACAGAAAAATCAATAGAGTTTGCATCAATTCTTGAAGGTGTTCCTGTTTTTAATCTTCCTACTTTTAATCCTAACTCTTTTAATTGAGTAGATAGAGTAGTTGATGGTAATTCCCAAGCTCTTCCTGCTTCATATTTGTTTTCTCCAATATGAATAAGACCTTTCATAAATGTACCAGTTGTAAGAATTACTTTTTTTGCTTTAAACTCTTCTGTAAGTTTAGTCTTAACTCCTGCAACATCTCCATTTTCATCAATAATTAATCCAGTAACTTCATCTTGATATACTTCTAAATTAGGTGTATTGTGACAAACTTTTCTCATATAGTGTCTATATTCATCCATATCAATTTGTGCACGACTTCCTTGTACTGCAGCACCTTTTGAGGCATTTAAAATTCTAAATTGAATCCCAGCAGAGTCAGTACAAAGTCCCATTTCTCCACCTAATGCATCTAATTCTCTAACTAGGTGTCCTTTTGCAAGTCCTCCAACAGCAGGATTACATGATGCAGCACCAATTTGTTCAACTAGCATAGTAATAAGAAGAGTTTTTTTACCCATTCTTGCACTAGCTAAAGAGGCTTCAATTCCTGAATGTCCGCCTCCAACGACGATAATGTCATAGTTCATTTTATCTCCATAAAATCTTATGTATTTTTTTGTTTAAAAAACAGTTAGTTTCAACAATTTAAGGCTTATCTGTTTTCACTTAAGTTCTATATGTAAGGAAGCATTTCGTATAGTAAAAATTAATAAATATTTGCTTCTCAATATTTTTTCGGTATGATACCAAAAAATTCAAATTATTCCAAATATTTTGAAGCATATTTAATATTTATTGAAGGATTTATGTGTTTACTGGATTAATAAGAGAGATGGCCGAAGTTTTAAGTTTAAAAAATGGCTTTCTTACAATAAAAGCAAAATATAAACCAAAGATTGGAGATTCGATTGCTGTAAATGGAGCTTGTCTTACAGTAGTAAGAGTTGCAAGTGGCACTTTCACAGTTGAGTTATCACTAGAATCTCAGAAAATATTAGCAATGGAAAACTATAAAGGTCAAGTTCATATGGAACCTGCAATGATGATGGGTGATAGATTTGAAGGTCATATTGTCCAAGGACATGTTGATTGCTTAGGAACAATTACTTCAATAAAACAAAATGGAAAATCAACAGATTTTATAGTTTCATTGCCAAAAGAGTATTCAAAATATATAATTCCAAAAGGAAGTATTGCCATTGATGGAGTTTCACTAACAGTAAATGAAGTTTTTTCTAATAGTTTTAGATTAACTATAATTCCTCACACAATAGAAAATACACTTTTCAAAAGATATAAAGTTGGAACAAAAGTAAATCTTGAAACTGATATGTTTGCTAGATATATTTTTAATATGTTTAAATCAAATGATGAAAAATTAACTTGGGAAAAAGTTGAAGGAATTATGGCAAGATATTAATAAAGATAAAAAAGAGTTTTATTTACTCTTTTTATCTTCTTCTATTTTTTCTGGTTTTGTTTCTGTATCTTGTGTAGAGTTTTTATAAATATAAAAAAATCTTCTTTTTAGAACTTCTGCATATGGATCAATTACTGCTTCTTGCATATCTGGCATTTTATTTATAGATACAACTTTTCCTACTTTTAAACCTTTGAAGAAAATATTATCCATTCCTGAAGTTATAACTTCATCACCAATATTTATATCAATCCAAATAGGAATATATTTTGCAAGAATATATTTGCTTTTACTTAAGTTATGAATAATTCCAGGAGCTTTTGTTTCACCTATATAAACAGCATAATTTGCTTTTTCATTTCCATTTAATAAAGCAAGTGCTTTACCATTTTTCTTAATAACAATTCCAGCTGCATAGTTATCAACAATCAGACCTTCAATTTTGTCATCTTGTTTATCTTTATCTAACCATACTTTTGTAAAATCATCAAATTCAACGTATGATAGAACTCTACTTTGAGTAACTTTCTCATTTATTTGGTCAATACTATTGATACTATTTTCTATATCTTTTAGTTTTTGATTTTTGCTTTCATATAAGAATTTGTATTGCTTTAATTCAGAGTTCTCTTTTTTAAGATTATCAATACTACTTGCTTGATAAAAGTACATATCTAAGAAGTTGTCAACTGCTTCAACTTTATTTATATAAAATTGTTTTACATTATTTAGAAGGGTGAATTTTTCACCAAAAAGTTTGTTTACATCTAAGATGTATAACAAACTTATGATTAGAAAAAGAATAATAAATATTAGTTTATTCATTACTGATTAATTTAAGTAGCTCCGCTTGATTTAATACATTACTTGTACCGTATGCAACTGCAAGTAATGGTTCATCTGCAACTTTTACAGGAAGTTTAATAATATCAGCTAAATAAGTATCTAGCCCTTTAATTAAAGCTCCACCACCAGTTAAAATAACTCCATTATCAACAATATCACTTGCTAAATCAGGTGGCATATCCTCTAATACACTCTTAACTGCTGAAACAATCTCTTTAAGAGGTTCTTTTATAGCAGTTCTAACACCTTCACTTCCTAATTCAATAGTAGAAAGTAATCCAGAGTTATCTCTACCTTTTACTTTGATTTTTAACTCTTTTTCAAGTTTTATAGCAGTACCAATCTCAATTTTGATATTTTCTGCTGTTCTTTCACCAATGTATAAGTTATAGTTTTGTCTTACATAATCCATGATAGATTTATCAAATCTATCTCCAGCTACTTTTATAGATTTACATAATACTAATCCACCAAGTGAAGTTACACCAATTTCAGTTGTACCACCACCTATATCAACTACAACATAACCAGAAGGGTCAGATACTGGAATTCCTGCACCAATTGCTGCTGCCATTGGTTCTTCAACTAAGAAAACTTCTCTAGCTCCTGCACTTAATGCAGACTCTTTTACAGCTTTTTTTTCAACTTGAGTAATTCCAAAAGGAATACAAATTATTATTCTAGGTCTAATGAAAGATTTTCTTGAGTGAGCTTTTTCAATGAAATATCTAATCATTCTTTCAGTCATCTCAAAATCTGCGATTACACCATCTTTCATAGGTCTTACAGCTTGAATATTTAAGGGGGTTTTTCCTATCATTTGTTTGGCTTCTTGCCCAACAGCTAATATCTTATCTTTTCCATATCTATCATGCTGCACAGCAACAACAGAAGGTTCATTAATAATAATACCTTTCCCTCTTATAGAAACAACAGTATTTGCTGTTCCTAAATCTATAGCCATATCATTTGAAAATAGACCTATTAATTTGTTTAACATTTTTTTCCTTTATGCTACTTCTACTTCTTTTTCTTTTAATACTACTTGTTTTGTAATAGTAATCTTCTTGTCTTTATATTTTGGTAAATCATACATAATATCTAACATAATATCTTCCAAAATAGACCGAAGACCTCTTGCCCCAGTTTTTCGCTCAATTGCTTTTTTAGCTACTTCTTTTAAAGCATCTTTTTTAAAGCTAAGCTCAACCCCATCCATTTTAAATAGTTTTGTATATTGTTTTACTAAGGCATTTTTTGGTTCAGTTAAAATATGAATCATATCATCTTCACTAATTTCATTTAGTGTTGCAATCATATGAAGTCTACCAATTAGTTCTGGAATTAAACCATATTTTACTAAGTCATGTGCCTCTACATCACTTAATATATCTTTTTCTTCTTTAACACTTCTTTTCTCTTGATTAAAACCAAGAACATTTGCACCTTTTTTCTTTTTGATGATATCTTCAAGACCATCAAAAGCTCCACCACAAATAAATAAGATATTTGTAGTATCAACTTGAATAGCATCTTGTCCTGGATGTTTTCTTCCACCTTTTGGTGGAACATTTACAACAGAACCTTCAACTATTTTAAGAAGTGCTTGTTGAACACCTTCCCCTGATACATCTCTAGTAATAGATCTGTTTTCACTCATTCTAGCAACTTTATCAACTTCGTCAATAAAGATAATTCCTTTTTGTGCTTTTTCAACATCACCATCTGCTGATTGAAGAAGTCTTGTGATAACGTTTTCAACATCATCACCAACATATCCAGCTTCAGTTAAAGAAGTTGCATCTGCAATTGCTAAAGGAACATCAAGATGTTTTGCAATAGTTTGTGCAAGAAGAGTTTTACCACTTCCTGTTGGACCTATTAAAAGCACATTTGATTTGTTGATTTCTGTATCATCTTCATTGTCAAAATCTTTTTTGAAGATTCTTTTATAGTGATTATAAACAGCAACAGAAAGTACTTTTTTTGCTCTGCTTTGTCCTACAACATAGTCATCTAAAATTGCTTTTAATTCTGCTGGAGTTCTAAGTTTAATCTCTTCTTGTGGTTTGTTTTCATTCTCTACATCTTCATCTATTTGAGGTTCATTCCCATTTAAGATATCATTTGCTGCTGTTACACAAGCTTTACAAATATATCCATTCTCACCAGCGATTATTGGATTGTCTTGTGTCTCTTCTACTCCA
This sequence comes from Arcobacter sp. CECT 8986, assembly GCF_004116725.1. NCBI lineage: Bacteria > Pseudomonadati > Campylobacterota > Epsilonproteobacteria > Campylobacterales > Arcobacteraceae > Arcobacter > Arcobacter sp. CECT 8986. The sequence goes on from NZ_PDKG01000012.1 coordinate 43,632, forward strand.
CAAAAATTACATACTACTTTACTCATGTTTTTCCACTTTTCTTTTTATTTTCTGTTAAAAGGAATACCTCTTTTTGTATCAAGTACAAATTGAGCTAAGTCCTTTACATAAATATTATTACTAGTTTCTAGTAACCTTTTAGAAACATCAGAAATAGACTCTTTTGAGTTAAAAATTGCTTTATAAGCTTTTTTTATTTCATCAATATCTTCTCTATTATCTAATCTTCTTCTAAGACCTGTTAAATTAAGTCCTCTAAGAACAGCACGATTTCCTTCTGCTAAACAAAATGGAGGAATATCCTGAGTTACAACAGAACCTCCACCAACCATTGCATAGCTTCCTATTTTACAAAATTGGTGAATTGGAGTTAATCCTCCCACAACAACTGCATCACCACACTCAACGTGACCAGCTAAAGTTGCAACATTTGCAAATATACAATTATCCCCAATAATACAATCGTGTGCAACGTGAGTATAACCCATAAATAAGTTATTGCTTCCTATTACAGTTTTACTTCCACCACCAATTGTTCCTGGGTTGAAAAGGGTATATTCTCTAATTTTGTTATTGTCTCCAATTATAAGTTCAACATCTTCACCTTGGAATTTTAAATCTTGAGGAATAGAACCAATTGTTGCATGTGAAAAAATCTCATTATTTTTTCCAATTGTTGTTTTCCCTTCGATTAATGTATGAGAACCAATAGTTGTACCATCACCAATTTTTACATTTTTTCCAATAACTGTAAATGCTCCAATAGTTATATTGTCTCCAAGTATTGCACCATCTTCAATTATTGCTGTTTTGTGAATATTATTCATATCAAACCTAAAATTATTTATCTACAACCATTGCTTTTAATTCAGCTTCTGCAACTAACTTATCATCTACATAAGCTTTCCCATCTAATACAATTAAGCTACCTCTTAATTTCAGAATCTCAATTCTATATTCTAATTTATCACCTGGTTTAACAGGGTTTCTAAATTTTGCTTTATCTATACTCATAAAGTAAATAACTTTACTTTTTAGTTCTTCTGCTGATAAGTTATTACTTTTTAGTGCTAAAACTCCACCAGCTTGAGCCATACCTTCAAGAATCATTACTCCTGGGTAAATAGGGTGTCCAGGGAAGTGTCCCATAAATGCAGGCTCACTTATAGAAATATTTTTATATCCTGTGATACTTTTTCCTGCTTCCATTTCAGTTATTCTATCAACTAATAAAAATGGGTATCTATGAGGTAAAATCTCTTGAATTTCCATAACGTCTAACATTCTTAATATCCTAATTTAGTATCTTTTTAATAGTCATACATTTTATCTAAAAAAAAATTAGTTTTGTATTATTTGAGCAACATTTTTTGAACTACCATTTTGTAAGTAATCTCTTAATACTTTTGAATTATTTAAAAATTGCTTTTTGTCCATATTGTTATACTCAGCTAAAAGATTTTTTGCTGTAACATCCTCTTGGAAAAATTCTTTATGAATAGCATCTTTACCCATTTTGTCAAAGAATATATTTGCAAGACCGATGTATGGAAGTTTTACAAACATTCTTCCTAAAAAATAATCAAACTTTTTAGCAACATATGATAAAACAAACGGAGTTCCTATTAAACTTGCTTCTAAAGTTGCTGTTCCAGAACAAATAAATCCAAATTCTGCATCAATTAAACTTTGGTGTGCATCGTTTGAAATAATAAAATCACTTGTATCTCCATAGGTTCTTTTTACATACTCTTCATCAAATTTTGAAGGAATAATTAAAATATGTTGTTTATTTGGAAGCTCTTTTGCAATTTCTCTAAAAATAGGCATATGATTTGTTATTTCTGTTTTTCTACTTCCTGGCATAAAAACTATTTTATCTGTTTGTTTGTATTCATGTTTAAATTCAGTTATTTCATCTAAAAGTGGATGGCCCACATAACTTATCATTTCTTTTTTTGAGTATAACTCTTGCTCAAATGGAATAATAGAACAAAGTTTTGTACAATATTCTTGAAGTTTTTCAACTCTTTTTTTCTTCCATGCCCAAGCTTGAGGAAGTATATAGTAAATAATCTCTTTATTTGGATAAGTTTGTTTAAGTTTTTTTGCTAAAGGTAGATTAAATCCTGAGCTATCCATTAGTAAAACTTTGTCACAATCCTTTGCAAGTTCTACTAACTCATCTCTTAATTTAAAAAAGAATCTTAGTTTTTTTAGTGCATCTACAAATCCCATAATCGCTAAAGCTGTTAAATCATAAAGTGGATTTCCTAACTCTTTATCAAAAACTCCTACAAGTTCAATATCATCATCAAGATGTTTTTTTAGCTCTTTTAGATGAATATTTGATGAAGTTTCCAATGCACTTACTAAAATTTTCATATAATTTCTTCCTTTACATCATCATAAGTTACAGTGTTTAGTTCTATATCAAATTTGCCTTCTATTATCTCATCAATAATAATTACAGCACTTAAATCATATGGATTATTTACTATTTTATCTCTTATATTTAGTTCCTCTTTTATAATAGGAGGATTATACATAAGCTCTTTTACATTTTTATATGAAGTTTGTGCTATTTGATTAAAAGTATTTATATCTAATACTTTTATCTCTTCTCTATTTAAATAGTGAATACCATCTTTAACGTATTCAACTCTTCCGTTTGTTTTTGTTCTATTTATTGTAGAATAAAAAAGAAAATATGATGGAACTGGTTTCTTATTTATATCAACTTTTCCATTAAATAAACGATAATTTAGAAATCTTTGTTTGATTATTTTGTATTGTTCATTTTTATCTTCAAGTTCATTTCTTTTATTGTAAAGTTCAAGTCTTTGTTCAATTGATTCTGGAAGGATTTGATTTGAAATAGGATTAAACATCTCATCCATTACTTTTTTTTGAGCTTCTCTTTGTGGAGTTAGACCAAATAGACAACCACAATAATTTTGTCTATAAAGTGAATGTTGTTTTACAACTTCTCCTTGTATTTGGGTACCATTTCCAGCTCTATAATCTCTAAATATAAACTCTAATCCCGTTTGTTCTTGAAGTTTTGCTCCAATTTTTTCAAGTTTTTCTTGAGATTTTTTAGGAGAAATTAAAAGAGTAGTTGTAAATTTGTCATGACCTAATTCTATTGCTTTTTTTACACTAGTTTCTAATCTATCATCATAACAAACTGTGCATCTATCACCTTTTTCTGGAAGATGCTCCATACCTTTTACTTTTTTTAGCCACTCTTCTAAATTGTAAGCACCTTCTATTAGTTTAATCCCCAACTTTTTACATGAATACTCTACATCTAAATATCTTAATCTGTATTCACTATATGGATGAATATTTGGGTCATAAAAATATCCAACAAGTTCTTCATTTGGGTACTCTTCTTGAATTTTTTCTAAAAAATAGTGACTATCTACTGAACAACAAATATGAACTAACAAAACAAACCTTTAATCTTATTTTTTCGCAATTATAGTAAAATAATCCAAAACAAAAGGAAAAGCTATAAATAAATATATTTTTTTAATCATTACTTTACTTTTCAGTGCTTGTGCAGTAAAACAACCAGTTAAAAGTAGCAGTGCTACAATTTTGATTAAAACTCCTAATATGAGATTTTATGATACTGGATTTATTAATAGATATAAAGACTATACACAAGTTCAGATTTTTACTGCTGGTAAAAGTATATTAAATCTAAAAATGTATAAAAATCAAATATGTAGTGATACTTTTAGTTGTTTAGATTATAAAAGTTTTAATAAACAATATTTAAATAATAGCTATGAAAATGGCTTTATCAAAAAACTTTTTGAAAAAGATGATAAAAATATCATCTTTAGAGATAGACAAAATAGTATTTTGATAAAAGTTAGAAAGAATTAGGTTAAACAATAGTGATGATTTTTACTTTGCTCTTTGCTAACTTTCTCTTTTATTAAACTTTTTATTCTTTAGTCTTTCTCCAACCAAACTGAGATTTTGGTTTAAGTTTATCTTTCATATTTACATAAGTAGCTTCACCTGTTTGAGAATCGATACTTACTCCTGAAAGTTTTACCTCTGGAATTTTCGGATTATAATATGGAGTAAAAATATACTTATCATTTATAATAAAAAATAGGGGAGAACCAATAATTTTTTCTCCATTCTCTTCATAATATTTCAATTGTAAGTCCCAAGCTTTTTCTAGATTAATCGGAGCTTTTTTAACAAATTCTTCAAATTCTGGTGTCCCATATGCGATTATTTTCATTTTATCTTCCCTTTTTGTACAAGATGATAGTATTAAAACTATTAATATTATAGCTAAATAGCTTTTTGATTTTATGGATTCCAATCTTCTGCCTCCTTTTTAATAAGTGTTATTATAGCTTTTTCATTTTTATGTTGGATTGATGTACTTCTTATCTCTGTTTGTAAGTCTTCAAAAATTCCATCAGGAGTTAAAGTATCCCAATCAATATTATTAATACCACCATAAGCTAAAGCTTTTTTAACTGTTGTTGTACATTGTTCTCCTGTCCAAGGTTTAACACTATATATTTTCAAATGTTTATACCTCTCTTCCCACCATTCAAGTATTTTATCTGATTGAGATTTTTTTATATAAAACTCTATTTTATATACTGTTCCATAAACATTATTATTCCTCCAATTTAAGGATATAAAACTTAATACTTGAGATAAAGTTACATTTTCAGGTTCTTTTGAAATCATCTCAGCCCACCAAGGACGACCTGGAGCAAAATAGAATCCAGCATTTGGTATATCGTTAATTCTTACATTATCTTCCATATCACCATCTTGATTTAAATCTGCTTGATATATTTCTTCATTAAATATTTTGTTATTACTATAATCAGGACCATAATCAAAAAAACGATTTCCAATTGCCATTGCTGTATGTCCAGCTAATCCTTTTGCTCCCCATCCTGTTTCTTTTGAATGAGGAAGTTCAACTATAATAGTAATTTTTTCTTCACCTTCAACTACTTCAATCCAAACCTCTTTTTCATACTCTCTTGTTATCTTTTCATTATTATCTGCATCAATCCATCCTGAAACATATTTAACTTTTGAAGAGTCTATATTTAATTCATTTGCTAAGCTTAAGATTGTAAATCTTTTCTCTACTTTTGTATTCTCTTGTACTTTCTCTTCGTATTCTTTTTGTGCTAATACTTTTTTATTCTTATCATAAAGTTTTAAAATTACTTTTACTTCTTGTCCTATTTTTACATTTACTGTTTTTGCTGTTAGTTTTATATTATCATCTAGTTTCTTAGTTATCATCTTCAAATCCTAAACTACTTATATATTTTCCTTCTTCATCATATGTTAATTTACTATTTGCACTATCTTGAATTTTACCTTCAATGTATGCTAAAAAGTTAATCTCATATACTTTTTCTTCTTTTAGATTATGAATGATTGTCTCTTTTCCATTATAAATCTCTCTTTGTGTATCTTCTATATTCCATCTAATTTGTGCTAACTCTTCTTGCCTTGGACTTTCTACATTTAGTACAGCTATACATTCACCTTCTTCTTGTGAAATATGAGAGCTAACTATATCTTCAACTTCTAAATATCTTGCAAGTTGTGTTTGTGTATATCCTTCTTCTTCACTATTACTTACA